>NZ_JBHXLU010000043.1:0-93261 GCF_042720695.1 Streptomyces sp. NPDC058457
CGGCCGCCCCGCCCCCCGGCTCCTCCCCGGCCTACGCTGCGAGCACCTTCTCCAACGATCCCAGCGCCGACCGCAGTTCCTCCGCCGTGACGGTCAGCGGCGGGGCCAGCCGGATCGTGGAGCCGTGGGTGTCCTTGACCAGCACGCCCTCGCGCATCAGGCGTTCGCCGATCTCCCGACCGGTGCCGATCGCGGGGTCCACGTCGACGCCCGCCCACAGCCCGCGCGAGCGGAAGCCGACCACGCCCCTGCCGACCAGCTCCGCCAGGCCGTCCCGCAGGACCACGCCCAGCTCGGTGGCCCGGCGCTGGAAGTCGCCGCTCTCCAGCAGCTCGACCACCGCGGTGCCGACCGCCGCCGCGAGCGGGTTGCCGCCGAACGTCGAGCCGTGCTCGCCGGGGTGCAGCACCCCCAGCACCTCCCGCCGGGCCACCACCGCCGACACCGGCACGATCCCGCCGCCCAGCGCCTTGCCGAGCAGCAGCATGTCCGGGACGACGTCCTCGTGGTCGACGGCGAGGGTACGGCCGGTGCGGCCGAGGCCGGACTGGATCTCGTCGGCGATGAACAGGCAGCCCTTGCGGCGGGTCAGTTCCCGGACTCCGGTCAGATAGCCGTCGTCGGGGATGAGCACCCCCGCCTCGCCCTGGATGGGCTCGATCAGCACGGCCGCAGTGGTCTCGTCGACCGCCGCCTCCAGCGCGGCCAGGTCGTTGTACGGCACGATCCGGAAGCCCGGCGTGAACGGGCCGAAGCCCGCGCGGGCGGTCTCGTCGGTGGAGAAGCTGACGATCGTGGTCGTGCGGCCGTGGAAGTTGTCCGCGGCGACGACGATCGTGGCCAGGTCGGCCGGGACGCCCTTCACGTCGTACGCCCATTTACGGGCCACCTTGATGCCGGACTCGACCGCCTCGGCGCCGGTGTTCATCGGGAGCACCATGTCCAGGCCGGTCAACTCCGCGAGCCGTTCGGCGAATTCGGCGAGCCTGTCGTTGTGGAAGGCGCGCGAGGTGAGGGTGAGGCGGTCCAGCTGGCGGTGCGCGGCCTCGATCAGTGCCGGGTGGCGGTGGCCGAAGTTGAGGGCCGAGTAACCGGCCAGCATGTCGAGGTAGCGGCGGCCCTCGACGTCCTCCACCCACGTGCCCTCGGCGCGGGCCACGACGACGGGCAGCGGGTGGTAGTTGTGCGCGAGGACCGGTCCCTCCGCCTCGATCAGCTCGGCGGAGGTGCGTGCGCGTGCGGGTGCGGTCATCAGGGGGATCTCCTGGTCCTCAGCGGATTTCCTGGGTGCAGCACTTGATGCCGCCGCCTGCCTTGTGGAACTCCGACAGGTCGACGGGGACGGGCTCGTAGCCCTGGTCGGCGAGCCGGGCGGCGAGCGCCTCGGCCTGCGGCGCGATGAAGACGTGGCGGCCGTCGGAGACGGAGTTCAGGCCCCACGCCATGGCGTCGTCGCGGGTGGCGAGCACCGCGTCCGGGAACAGCCGGCGCAGTACCTCGCGGCTGCCGGGGGAGAAGGCCTCGGGGTAGTAAACGATGTTCTCGTCGTCCAGGACGAACAGCGCCGTGTCCAGGTGGTAGAAGTACGGGTCCACCAGGGTCAGGCTGATCACCGGGTGGCCGAAGAACTCCTGGGCCTCCCGGTGCGCCTCGCGGCTGGTGCGGAAACCGGTGCCGGCGAGCAGGTACCGGCCCGTCCAGACCAGGTCGCCCTCGCCCTCGACGACCGAGCCCGGACGGTGCACGTCATAGCCCGCGGTCTTGAACCAGAGGTCGTAGTGGGAGGACTCGGGGCGCCGCTCGGGAGCATGGAAGAGCGAGCCGAAGACGCGGCCGCCGACGACGACCGCCGAGTTCGCGGCGAACACCATGTCGGGCAGGCCGGGCACCGGCTCCAGCCGGTCGACACTGTGGCCATGGGCGCGGTAGGCGCTGATCAGCGCGGTCCACTGCTCCCGGGCCAGGTCGACGTCGACCCTGGTGTCGGGGTTCATCCAGGGATTGATCGCGTACTGCACGGCGAAATGTCTGGGTTCGCAGACAAGAAAGCGCCGAGGGCGCTGCACACGGCTTTCGGACACAGAGGGGTTCCTCCGCTTTCCCGCGGTGTCGACTGAGGGTTGACACCAAGGTAGAAAGCGTCGGATACGGACGACAAGAAACAAATGTTGCGCGTCTGCGCAGGAACGCTGCGTCTCCGGTCGTACAAACGCAGCATCGGTGCGTTTACTCCGGTACCGGGTGCGTGGCCCCGGCCTCCGGGCTTTCCGGGAGCAGATGCGACAGCACCATCACGCTGATCGTCTTCCGGATGAAGGGCTCCACCCGGATCCGCTCCAGCACCTCCTCGAAGTGGTCCACGTCCCGGGCCCGCACATGCAGCAGGGCGTCCGCGCCGCCGGTCACCGTCATGGCCGCGGTGATCTCCGGATGGTTGCGGACCACCTCCGCGAGCCGCCGCGGCGGGGCCGCGCCCTCGCAGTACACCTCGACGTACGCCTCCGTGCGCCAGCCGAGGGCCGCCGGGGTGACGGTGGCCGTGAACCCGGTGATCACACCGGTCTCGCGGAGCCGGTCGACCCGCCGCTTCACGGCCGTCGCGGAGAGCCCGACGGCCGCGCCGATCTCGGCGAAACTGGTCCGCGCGTTCGCCATCAACGCGGTGGTGATCTTCCGGTCGAGATCGTCGAAGGGGACGGTGCCGCTGTTCATGACCGCACTGTAACCACGGGCGAAGACAGTTCGGGAACACCACTTCGTCCGCCGCGAACGTCCACGTCCGGCACATGTCCAGCGCCGCGTTCCGCCGCCTACACTCCGTTCATGCTGCGCGCCCTCGCCGTCGACGACGAACGCCCCTCGCTGGAGGAGTTGCTGTATCTGCTGCACGCCGATCCGCGCATCGGAAGCGTCGAGGGCGCCGGGGACGCCACCGAGGCGCTGCGCCGCATCACCCGCGCACTGGAGTCAGGGCCCCAGGGCCCCGAGGCCATCGACGTCGTCTTCCTCGACGTCCAGATGCCCGGCCTGGACGGCCTGGACCTGGCCCGGCTGCTCACCGGCTTCGCCCGGCCCCCGCTGGTCGTCTTCGTCACCGCCCACGAGGACTTCGCGGTACGGGCCTTCGACCTCAAGGCGGTCGACTACGTCCTGAAGCCGGTCCGCAAGGAACGTCTCGCGGAAGCGGTACGCCGGGCCGCCGAACTGCGCGGCACCGCACCCCGGATACCCGTGCACGAACCCGACCCCGACCACATACCCGTCGAACTGGGCGGCGTGACACGGTTCGTGACGGTGGACGACATCACGCACGTCGAGGCCCAGGGCGACTACGCCCGTCTGCACACCGACCGCGGCAGCCACCTGGTCCGCATCCCGCTGTCCACCCTGGAGGACCGCTGGCGCTCCCGCGGCTTCGTCCGCATCCACCGCCGCCACCTGGTCGCGCTCCGCCACATCGGCGAACTCCGCCTGGACGCGGGCGCGGTGAGCGTCCTGGTCGGGACCGAGGAGCTCCAGGTCAGCCGGCGGCACGCCCGCGAGCTACGGGACCTGCTGATGAGGAGGGCCTGACGGTGGCCGCGGACCCCGCCGAGCGCCGGGTCACCGTCACCGGCCCGCCCCGCCGCAGCCGCCGCACCTCCGGCTACTACCGGCCGCGCACCGAGATCGACGAGCAGACCACCCTCGGCCACACCTACGTCCGCTCCCTCATGCGCAGCCAACTGCGCGTCGCCCTGGTCGTGTTCGCCGTCCTGGTCCTGCTCGTCGGCCCGCTCCCGCTGGTCTTCGCCGCCGCTCCCCAGACGCGCCGCCTGGAGTGGCTGGTGCTCGGCTTCTGCCTGTACGCCCCGCTGATCCTCCTCGCCCGCTGGTACGTGCGCCGCGCCGAACGCAACGAGGAGGACTTCGTCCGCCTCGTCGAGGACCGACAGGACCGATGAACTCCAGCCCCGACGAGGCCAGATGAACTCCAGCTATGCCGTCCCGGCGGTGGCCCTCGTCGTCGTCGCGACCGTCCTCGTGGGCGCCTTCGGGCTGCGCATCTCCCGGACCACGTCCGACTTCTACGTCGCCTCACGCACCGTCGGCCCCCGCCTCAACGCGGCCGCGATCAGCGGCGAGTACCTCTCCGCCGCCTCCTTCCTGGGCATCGCGGGACTGGTCCTCGTCCAGGGCCCCGACATGCTCTGGTACCCGGTCGGCTACACCGCCGGCTACCTCGTCCTCCTGCTCTTCGTCGCCGCCCCGCTGCGCCGCTCCGGTGCCTACACCCTCCCCGACTTCGCCGAGGCCCGGCTCGCCTCGCAGCCGGTACGACGGCTGGCCGGGGCGTTCGTCGTCGGCGTCGGCTGGCTCTACCTGCTGCCCCAACTCCAGGGCGCCGGACTTACGTTGTCGGTCCTCACCGGCGCCCCCGACGCGCTCGGCGGGCTCATCGTCGCCGTGGTCGTCGTCGCCACCGTGGCCGCCGGCGGCATGCGCAGCATCACCTTCGTGCAGGCCTTCCAATACTGGCTGAAACTCACCGCCCTGCTCGTCCCCGCCCTCTTCCTCGTCCTCGCCTGGCAGCGCGCCGGCGCGCCCGTCCACGCCTTCGACGAACCGGCCACCTTCCGCACCCAGCGGGTGGTGGACGTCAAGGACACCCTCTCCCTCCGGCTCGACCGCCCGCTCACGGTCACCGTCACCGGCACGGTCGACGGCCGCCCGCACGAGGACACCAGGGTCACCCTCCCCGAGGGCACCCACCGCATCACCGCCGGCACCCGCCTGACCTTCGCCAAGGGCACCCGCGTCCCCGCCACCGACCGGGGCACCAACGGCGGCATGTCCACCTCGCTCGCCGAGAGCCGCGAGGAACGCCCGCTGTACGCCACGTACGGCCTGATCCTCGCCACCTTCCTCGGCACCATGGGCCTGCCGCACGTCGTCGTCCGCTTCTACACCAGCCCGCACGGCGTCGCCGCCCGCCGCACCACGGTCGCCGTCCTCGCCCTGATCGGCCTCTTCTACCTGCTGCCGCCCGTCTACGGCGCCCTCGGCCGCCTCTACACCCCCGAGCTCACCCTCACCGGCGAGACGGACGCCGCCGTCCTGCTGCTGCCCGACCGGGTCGTCGGCGGCCTCGGCGGCGACCTGCTCGGCGCGCTGGTGGCGGGCGGCGCCTTCGCCGCGTTCCTCTCCACCGCCTCCGGCCTCACCATGGCGGTCGCCGGCGTCCTCACCCAGGACGTCCTCCCGTCGCGCGGCGTACGGCACTTCAGGCTGGGGACGGTCCTCGCCATGGCCGTACCGCTCGCCGCGAGCGTGCTGGTGGGCGGCCTGCCGGTCGCCGACGCCGTCGGCCTGGCCTTCGCCGTGTCCGCCTCCTCCTTCTGCCCGCTGCTGGTCCTCGGCATCTGGTGGCGCCGGCTGACCCCGCCCGGTGCGGCCGCCGGGATGCTGGCCGGGGGCGGCTCGGCGTTCTGCGCGGTGGCCGCGACGATGGCCGACCTGCCGGGCACCGGTGACCTGCACGCCCTGCTGGCCTGGCCGGCGCTCTGGTCGGTACCGCTGGGCTTCCTCACCATGATCCTGGTCTCCCTGGCGACCCCCGGCCGGGTACCGCCCGGAACAGCCGCGATCCTGGCCCGCTTCCACCTGCCGGAAGAGCTGCGCGCGGAGGTGAAGGCGTGACCGGGTTCCTGGCCGGTCTCTGCGTGGCCGTACTCCCGCTGCTCGCCGCCGGCTTCTGGCTCGGCCGCCGCACCGCACGCCCCGAGAGCCTCGGCGGCCTCGGCACCGCCGTCGAGCACGCCACCTTCGAGACCCTGCACACCGCCGCCCTCGCCGCACCCCCGCTGCGCGCGGGCCTCACCGAGGAGACCGCCCGCCGCTCGGCCCGCCGGCTGCGCACCCTGCTCGGCACCGACGCCCTCTGCCTCACCGACCACGAGAACCTGCTGGTCTGGGACGGCGTCGGCGACCACCACCGCACCGAGATCATGGAACGGCTCCCCGGACCACTGGAGTCCGGCCGCGGCGAGGCCTTCCGGCTGCACTGCGAGATGCCCGACTGCCCGGTCCGCTGGGCCGTGATCACCCCCCTCACCGTCGACGACCGCGTCCACGGCACCCTGGTCGCCTGCGCCCCACGCGAGTCCGCCGTCCTGGTCCGGGCGGCCGGCGAGGTCGCCCGCTGGGTCAGCGTCCAGCTGGAGCTGGCCGACCTGGACCGCTCCCGGACCCGCCTCATCGAGGCCGAGATCCGCGCCCTGCGCGCCCAGATCTCCCCGCACTTCATCTTCAACTCGCTCGCGGTGATCGCCTCGTTCGTCCGCACAGACCCCGAGCGGGCCCGCGAACTGCTGCTGGAGTTCGCCGACTTCACCCGCTACTCGTTCCGCAGGCACGGCGACTTCACCACCCTCGCCGACGAACTCCACGCCATCGACCACTACCTGGCGCTGGTCCGGGCCCGCTTCGGCGACCGCCTCACGGTCACCCTGCAGATCGCCCCCGAGGTGCTCCCGGTCACCCTGCCCTTCCTCTGCCTGCAGCCCCTGGTCGAGAACGCCGTCAAACACGGCCTGGAGGGCAAGACCGGCACCTGCCACATCCAGATCACCGCCCAGGACGAGGGCGCCGAGGCCCTGGTCGTCATCGAGGACGACGGCGCGGGCATGGACCCGGTCCTGCTGCGCCGCATCCTCGCCGGCGAGACCAGCCCCTCCGGCGGCATCGGCCTGTCCAACGTCGACGACCGGCTCCGCCAGGTCTACGGCGACGACCACGGCCTCGTCATCGAGACCGCCCTGGGCGCGGGCATGAAGATCACCGCCCGGCTGCCCAAGTACCAGCCGGGCGTGCACTAGGCGCTCCGCTGGAAGCGCCGTGTGGGGTCGTCGTTCGTCTGCGGCGCCGTTGTGGCTGGTCGCGCCCACGCGGCGGCAGCCGCACATTCAATACAGCCCCGCGCCCCCTTCGGGGCGCTTCAGCCGACCTGTGTCAGTTGCTCTGGGTTGCCACCATCGCCAGTGTCAGCAGGCCCAGCACCACCCAGCCGAACCAGAGCCAGCCGTTGCTGCCGAGCGCCACCGTGTAGGCCGTCACCACCACCAGCCCCCCGACGGTGAGAACACCCATCGCCTTGGTGGCACCGTTCGAGCCGTTCGCAGAACCGGGCATCGCGACACCCTCCTCATGGTCCGTCTCCCTCCATGGTGCCCCCGTTCTGCTTCCTGACGGTGCACACGACGAAATGAGCGCCGGTCTTCCACATCAGCTCGCCGACCAAGGAGGCCGCCTGGTACACGGAGGGATCGAATCCGTAGTCCCCGGGCGGCACGTCCCGCGCACAGGCCGCGTCCTGCTGCTTCGCCGCCTGCGCGAGCGTCAGGCCGGCTCCCAGCCGCGTGAACCCGAGCACCTCCTGATCGTGCGGCCCCGAGCACGCGACGAGCAGGGCGGTCCGCGCGGGCGGCACCCGCAGACAGTCCCGCTTCTGCATGGTGCCCACATCCGTGAACGCGGCCCCCTCCTTGCGGAACCCGTCCAACGGCCCGTACAGCGGTCCGTGCGCCCCCAGCACCAGACACGCGACCCGCCCCCCGGCCGCCTCGAACCCCGCCTCGCTCGGTACGACGGCGACGGACCGCACGTCCGCCAGCCTGCTGCGCAGCACCCTGGTCCGCTCCGCGCACCCGGCGGACCCCTGTGCCCGCGCCTCGGCGGCCGACGCCACCAGCACGGACGTCATCACCTGACCGTCCGGCGCCCGGTCCGCACAGGTCGGGTCGACAGTGAGCGTCGGGGTCCCGGCGAAGCGCGTCCCGCTGCCCCACTCGGCGACGACACAGTCACCCGCCTTGAGAGGACGGGCGAGCCCCACCGTGCCGCCGTAGGGCTCGGCCGTGGAACCGGCGCCCTGATGCGCCACGGCCCACCAGACCCCGGTCAGGGCGAGCACCAGACCCAGGGCGGCGGCGAGGGCGGCCCGCAGCGCCCGGGGGAGCGGTCGTCGCCGGTGGCCGGGAGAAGGCGCGGACGGCCGGTCCCGGCCCGGGCCGCCCGCGACGACGTCAGGCGCCTCGGGGGAGGCGCCCCGGGGCGGCACGGAACCGGGAGCGGTCCGGGTACGGTCGTAGGCCTCCGCCCGGGACGACACGATCAGCGACAGCGCGGCCTCGGCCTCGGCCGCCGGGATGCGCCGCGCCGGATCCTTGGCCAGCATCGTCGCCAGCACGGGGGCCAGCGCACCCGCCCGCACCGGCGGATCCGGCTCCTCGGTCACCACGGCGGTGATCTCCGCCAGCTGCGAACCCCGCTCGAACGGCCCCCGCCCCTCCACCGCGAAATACAGCGTGCACCCCAGGGAGAACAGGTCGGCGGCCGGTGTCGGCGGCCCGCCCGTGGCCCGCTCCGGCGCCAGATATCCCGAGGTGCCGACCAGCGCCGACGGCAGCGTGTACCGGGTGTGCCCGGCGTCGGGCTGCACCGAGATGCCGTAGTCCGTCAGCAGGACCCGGGCGTACGGCGCGCCCGTGCGGTCCGGGGCGAGCAGGATGTTCGCCGGCTTCACGTCCCGGTGCAGCACGCCCCGTTCGTGCCCGGCGGTCAGGGCATCGAGGACGCCGAGGCCGATCCGGGCACACTCGGCAGGCGACACCGGACCGTGCCGCACCATGAGCTCCTGCAGATCGGTCGCGCCCGGCACGTACTCCATGACGATCCAGGGCAGGCCCTCGTGCTCCAGCACGTCGTGCACGGTCACCACATGCGGATGGCCGCGCAGTCCGGCCGCGTTCCGCGCCTCCGTCCGGGCCCGCGCGACCCGGGCCGTGCGGTCCCGTTCGTCCGCGTCCCGCAGCACGATCTCCTTGAGCGCGACCTCGCACTCCAGTCTCATGTCGTGGGCGAGCCAGACATGCCCCATCCCGCCGCTGCCCAGTCGGTTCAGCAGCACATACCGGCCGGCGACGACCCGGCCCCCGCCCGACGTCGGTGTTCCTCGATACATCCGGTCACTCCCGGGTCAGCTGTCACACCTCGCTCGCGCCGTCGCCTCCGGCGTCCGGCGCGGGCGCATCACTCGCCGGTTCACTGCCGGCGGTCTGGGTGACGGGCGGCGGCTCCGAGGGCGCCGCCGGGCTCGAAGAGAACGTCGCGACGGCGCTGGACGGTGTGACGGGGTCCGTGACCGGGTCTGTGGCGGGGGCCGACGACGTGTCCGACGAGACGGACGAAGGCGACACGAAGGACGACGGTGACGGCGACGTCGGCGCGGACGACGGTGACGAAGGCGCGGACGGCGACGGCGACGGCGACGGTGATACGACCGGGGAGGTGTCCGCCGACGCCGAGGACGAAGTGGGTGGCGAGGGTGAGTCCGAGTCCCCGCCGACGGTTCCGGAGGACGCCGAGGATGCCGGGGGCGCCGAGGGCGACGGCCCGTCCGAGCCGTCGCCCTCGGCCACGCGCAGCGTCACGTACTCCCCGAACGCCAGCCGTGTCCCTGCCACCGGATCAGAGCCCAGCACCCGGGCGTCGTCGGGCGGCAGCTCCGGACCGTCGGCCGCGGCGGTCAGCCCCGCGTCCGCGAGCAGCCGGCTCGCCTCCCCGAAGGAGGTCCCCGCGACCTCGGGCACCGCGTGCCGGTCACCGGTGCGGAACACGGTGTCCCGCGCGCCCCCCGTCCCCACCGGCCGCTCGATGCCCCGTGCGGGGTCGGTGACATCCACCAGCGCGAGCCGCTCCAGCGGCCGTGCGGTGGGCCGTACGGTCGTCACCTCGTCGCGGTCGTAGCCGGGCCACTTCTTGTTGCCATGGCGGAACTCGACCTTGACACGCCCCGGGTCGCCCTTGAACGGCAGGAGCGGATTTCCGCATGAGCATTTCACGGTGGGCTGTCCCTGCCTGTCGACCAGCACGGCTGTTCCGGCCTGGAGCAGGGAATTGAAGGGGGTGGCGGTGCCGTCCTTGTAGTCGTGGTTCTCCACGAGAGTGTCGTGACGCAGGAGAACAGGGGTGAGGCGGTCGAGATAATCCGGAATCCGCGCGGTGGTGATGTGGAGGACACCGGCCCATGCCTGTGCCTTGCGGTGATTCGCGGGATCGGTGAGGAATTCCTTGAGTTTCTCGACGTCACAGATCGTCGGCTGCCGGGTGCCGCCGTAAAGCCCGGGCGAGTCACCCTGCTGGATATGCCCCCGCACCGGCAGCGAACGGACCTGGACGTCGTGCCCGAGTCCCTGGTGCTCGTCGACGAATGGATTCAGCGTGGAAACACCGGCGGCCACCGCTTCGACCACGGACCGGGGCGAAGCCCGGCCGCATCCGCCGAGCACCAGGAGCGGAATCAGAACCACGAGCACACACGCCCTGTGCAGAAAAGCGCGAAGTGTCATCACCGCTCCCCCCGGCGGTTTTGGCCTCTCGCGCCTTATGCTACTGAATGAGAAGCCTTTCAGCCCTTGCGTGCGTGCAATGAGGCCAAATAGGCGTTGTACGCCTCGAGTTCCTTGTCGCCGTCCCGGTCGGCGGCCCGGTCCTGGCGCCGGGCCTGGCGCTGCTCGGAGCCGTACCACTGGAACAGCAGGGCGATCAGCACCAGTACGGACGGGACCTCGCTGAACGCCCAGGCGATTCCGCCGGCCGCGTTCTGGTCGGAGAGCGCGTCGATACCGAGCGAGGCGGGCGGATTCTTGAACGTCTCGACCATCGGCTCCGACGCCATCATCAGCGCGATGCCGAAGAACGCGTGGAACGGCATGCCCGCGAACAGCTCCAGCATGCGCATGAGATACCCCGGCCGGTTCGGTCCCGGGTCGACGCCGATGATCGGCCAGAAGAAGACGACACCGACGGCGAGGAAGTGCACCATCATCGCGATGTGCCCGGCCTTCGAGCCCATCAGGAAGTCGAACAGCGGGGTGAAGTAGAGCGCGTAGAGGCTCGCGATGAACAGCGGGATGGTGAAGGCGGGATGGGTGACGATCCGCATGTACCGGCTGTGCAGCAGGGCCAGCAGCAGCTCACGCGGCCCCTTCCGGCCCCTCCCGGCGACGGGCAGCGCGCGCAGCGCCAGGGTCACCGGGGCGCCCAGCAGGATCAGGATGGGCGACAGCATGCTGATGATCATGTGCTGCACCATGTGCACGCTGAACATGACCATCCCGTAATCGTTCAGCCTGGTGCACATCACGAGCATGATGGTGAGCACCCCGAGGACGAACGACACGGTCCGACCCACGGACCACGAGTCCCCGCGCCGCCGCAGCCGCACCACACCCCATCCGTACAGTGCGAGCCCGGCGACACAAGCGACAAGAAAGAAGGGATCCGCCGACCACTCCAGTCCGCGCCCCAGCGTGAACGGCGGCAGATCCATGGTCATGCCGTGCCCGCTGTGATCCATCCGCCGGCTCCTGATTCGTGGGGGGTTGTGCGTTTACTGCCGCCCACAAGACTAGAACCGCCGTCGGCAACTCTTACGACCGGGGCCACTGGAGCGCCCCGTCAGGGGCGCGGGGAACTGCGCGACCAGCCCCCACACACCCGCAGACAACACACAACCGCAACCCTTAAAGCACGGTCTCCGCTTCCTCGTACCGCTCCGTCGGCACCGTCTTCAACGTCTCCACGGCCTCCGCCAGCGGCACCATCACGATGTCCGTCCCCCGCAGCGCGGTCATGCGACCGAACTCCCCCCGGTGCACGGCCTCCACCGCATGCCACCCGAACCGCGTCGCCAGGACGCGGTCGTACGCGGTCGGCGTCCCACCCCGCTGCACATGCCCGAGGATGACCGGCCGTGCCTCCTTGCCGAGCCGCTGCTCCAGCTCGACGGAGAGCTGCCGGGCGATCCCGGCGAACCGCTCATGGCCGTAGACGTCCTTGCCGCCCTCGTCGAAGGCCATCGTGCCCGCCTTCGGCTTGGCCCCCTCCGCCGCGACGACGATCGCGAACCGCTTGCCCGCCTCGAACCGCTCGCCGACCCGGCGGGCCAACTCCTCGATGTCGAAGGGCCGCTCCGGTACGACGATGGCGTGGGCGCCGGCCGCCATGCCGGAATGCAGGGCGATCCAGCCGGTGTGCCGGCCCATGACCTCCACGACGAGCACCCGCTGGTGGGACTCGGCGGTGGTCTTCAGCCGGTCGAGCGCCTCGGTGGCGACCCCCACGGCCGTGTCGAAGCCGAAGGTCACGTCGGTGACGGCGATGTCGTTGTCGATGGTCTTCGGCACGCCCACGATCGGCAGCCCGGCGTCGGACATCAGCCGGGCCGCCTTCAGGGTGCCCTCACCGCCGATCGGGATGATCGCGTCGAGCCCGAGCTCGGCGACGTGGCCCCTGGCCCGCTCCACGCCGTCCCGCAGATGCGAGGGCTGGACCCGGGAGGACCCGAGGATGGTGCCGCCGCGGGCCAGGATGCCGGCCACGGCGTCGAGGTCGAGCTTGAGGTAGTCGCACTCCAGGAGGCCCTTCCAGCCGTCCCGGAAGCCGATGACCTCGTCGCCGTGGTCGGCGACGGCACGGTGCACGACGGACCGGATGACGGCGTTCAGGCCGGGGCAGTCGCCGCCGGACGTGAGGACACCAATGCGCATAGCCCGAAACAACCTTCTCCACGTGGGCCGGAGACCGGACCACGCTGTCCGGCTGACATCGCGGCCACCCTACCGGCGCAAGGGGGTCATTCCGCACCGGGCGTCCGCCTGCTGGACGGGCCCGCACATGTGAGCGGACACCGTGTCAGGCGGGCCCCGGAACCGGCCGTTCCAGTAGGGTCAGGCGGGCTGCTGAGCGGCCGCGATGCGCTCGTTGCGGAGCGCTTCGTACCAGTGGTCGTCGATCGGCGGCAGCGCGTTCACGTCGAGCGCCAGTTTCAGCAGCAGGTCCGCGATGAGCGGGTTGCGGGCGAGGACGGGCCCGTGCATGTACGTGCCGAAGACGGTGTCGTTGTACGCGCCCTCCGTGCCGTCCCCGGTGCCGTTGCCCTTGCCCAGCTGGACCCGGGCGAGGGGGCGGGCGGTGGGGCCGAGCTGGGTGACGCCCTGGTGGTTCTCGAACCCGGTGAGCGGGGGCAGCCCGAGGCGCGGGTCGATGTCGGCGAGGACGTCGCCGACACACCGCTCGCCGGTGCCGCGCACGGTCGTCACGTCGAGCAGGCCGAGGCCCGGCTCCCGCTGCCCGAGGTCGTTGATGAACTCGTGCCCGAGGATCTGGTAACCGGCGCAGACGGAGAACACGATCGCGCCGTTCTCCACCGCCCGGTACAGGTGCCCGTCCCGGCGCAGCCGCTCGGCGGCGAGCCGCTGCGGACGGTCCTCACCGCCGCCGATCAGGTAGATGTCGCCGGAGGTCGGGATCGGCTGGTCGCTGCGGACGTCGAGCCGGGCCACGTCGAGACCGCGCTGCCGGGCCCGCCGCTCCACGACGAGCGCGTTGCCCTGGTCGCCGTAGGTGCTGAGCAGGTCGGGGTAGATCCACACCAGCCGCAGTTGGTTGTCGCTCATGAACTGTTCGTCCTTCGTGGTCAGTTGCCGACGCGGCGGCGCAGGTCCTGGAACGCGGTGTAGTTCGCGATGACCTCGATCCGGCCCGGCGGGCACATCTGGACGGCCTGGTCGAGGGTGTCGCAGACCTGGAAGTGCTGGTTCGCGACCTCCAGACGCACCGCGAGGTCCAGCTTGCGGTCGCCGAGCACGAAGATCGGGTGACCGGTCAGGCGCGTGTAGTCCACGTCCCACAGCCAGGAGGTGTCGGTGCCGTCCGCGCCGCGCGCGTTCACCGAGAGGATCACCGGCGCCGGCGGCGGGTCGATGAGCGAGAACGTCTCCAGCCAGCCGGCCGGGTTCTTGGCAAGGAGCAGACGCAGTTCGCGCCCCTGGAACTGCACGACGTCGTAGCGTCCCGCCACGGCCTGCACCTGGTACATCCGCTCCAGGGCGACCTGCGGCGGCACCCCGAAGACGGCGGCGACGGCGGCCGAGGAGGCCGCGTTCGCCTTGTTGGCGCGCCCCGGCAGCTGCAGGTGGATCGGCCAGGCGGATCCGTGCGGGTCGAGGACGTGGTCCCCGGAGAGCACCCAGCTCGGCGTCGGCCGCCGGAACCCGCACTCACCGCAGAACCAGTCGTCGCCTGGCCGCTGCATCACGCCGCCGCAGGACGGGCAGGACCAGGCGTCGTCCTTCCACATCTGCCCCGCGGCGACCCAGATCACGTTGGGGGAGGAGGACGCGGCCCACACCACCAGCGGGTCGTCGCAGTTCGCCACGATGACGGCCTTGGTGCCGGCCAGGCCCTCCCGCCAGTTCTCGGCGAGCATCCGGGTCTCGGCGGCGCGGTCGAGCTGGTCGCGGGAGAGGTTGAGCAGCGCGATGCACTTGGGGTCGGTGTCCCGGGCCACCCCGGCGAGGTACTTCTCGTCGACCTCGATGACACCGAACTTGGACTCCGAGCCACCCGCCAGCGCCGACGTGATGCCGGCCGGCATGTTGGCCCCGAGCGCGTTGGACACGACCGGCCCCGCGGCCTTCAGCGCCTCGGCGATGAGCCGGGTGGTCGTCGTCTTGCCGTTCGTCGCCGAGACGAGGGTGACGTCCAGGTTCTGGGCGAGCCGGGCGAGAAGGTCGGGGTCGAGTTTGAGCGCGACCCGGCCACCGATCACGGAGCCGCTGCCGCGACCCGCCGCCCGGGACGCCGCCGCGACCGCCTTGCCCGCGGTCACGGCCAGCTTGGCCCGCGGCGTGAGCGGGTCCGAGTTGCCTGCCATCAGTTCTCGATCCTCCTTGCGTACGCGCCGCGCCTGAGCCATCCGGCAACGTGGTGTGAGGTCAGCCTATCGAGATCCATTCGCACACCCGAATTCCGGCCCGTGCCTGCGCGGCGAGCAGGGGCCGATCCGAACCGTACCCTTGCGGCCATGCGACACGGTTCCATTCCGGGCGCCCATGGGCGGGTCCGGCCTCTCACCCTGCTCGGCGACCCCGTTCTGCACGCCCGTTGCGCGGAGGTCACCGACTTCGGCCCCGAACTCTCCCGGCTGGTGGAGGACTTGTTCGCCACGATGTACGCGGCCGAGGGCGTGGGCCTGGCGGCGAACCAGGTGGGGGAGCCGCTGCGGGTGTTCGTCTTCGACTGCCCCGACGACGAGGACGTCCGCCACCTGGGCCACGTGGTCAATCCGCGCCTGGTGACGGCGGACGGCGTGACACTCCGCGGCCCCGAGGGCTGCCTGTCCCTGCCGGGCCTGGAGGCGGGCACGGAGCGGTACGACCACGCGGTGGTCGAGGGCTTCACGGCGACGGGGGAGCCGATCACGATCCACGCCACGGGTTTCTTCGCGAGGTGCCTCCAGCACGAGACCGACCACTTGGAAGGCCGCGTCTACGCCGACCGCGTCACAGGCCGGCGCAAGCGCAAGCTGATGCGACAGGTGGCGAAGTCCTCTTGGCACCGGTGAGGACATCCCCCCGTCCTTTAGGGGCGCGGGGCTGTGTTTGATTTGCGGCTGCCGCCGCGCGGGCGCGACCAGCCCCCACCGGCGGTCAGCCGAAACTGAACCCCTCAGAACCCCGGACCCCCGACCTTGTCCCCCGCAGCCGCCAACCGACCCCACAGCAGGTCCGCCAGACTCTTCACCAATTCCGCACGAGTACACGGCCGCTCCCCGAGCCACCAGTCCCCGGCCGCATGCATCATCCCGACGATCCCGTGCCCCCACACCCGCGCCAGCTGCTGACTCCCGGGCCCGAGATCCAGCCGGTCCTCGATGACCTGCGCCAGCTCCTCACCCATCCGCCGCAACAGCGGAGCCGAGTGCTTCCCCACGTCGAACCCCTGGTCGGTCCCCGTGCCGCCCTCCGCGGGATGCATCAGGAACCGGTACACCTGAGGCCGCGCCTCGATCGCCGCGAGGTACGTGTCCAGGGTCGCCTCGACGCGCTCGCGGCGCTCCGCGGGAGCGTCGAGCGCAGCCCGCAACGAGTTCAGCAGCGCGTCCGTGTGCCGCTTGGCCAGCGCTGCGTACAGCCCGCTCTTGTCGCCGAAGTGGCGGTAGAGGATGGGTTTGGTGATGCCCGCCTCCGCCGCGATGGCGTTCATGGAAGCCTGTGGGCCGTCCCGCAGCACCACCCGGTCGGCGGCCTCCAGCAGCTCGCGCCGTCGGCGGTCGGCGGACCTCTGCTGTTCGGTCCGCTGCGTGGTGTCCATGTGCTCTCCCCACCCCGTGCTGTTTCGGTGACGCCTGCGCAAACTAACACCTGACAGCCAACCGCTCTCGAACTGGCTGCCGAGGTGACCTTGGGAGTTGACTTTTCCTACCGACGAGTAACAGACTCGGGTTACCGCTAGTAACACATTATGCGCCGCCGCTGGAGGAGTCATGGCCGAGTTCACCATGGAACTCAACGACGAACAGAAGGAGGTCCGGGACTGGCTGCACGGTTTCGCCGCCGACGTCATCCGTCCTGCGGCCGCCGAATGGGACGAGCGTGAGGAGACTCCCTGGCCGGTCATCCAGGAGGCCGCGAAGGTCGGCATCTACTCCCTCGACTTCTACGCCCAGCAGTACTTCGACCCCACCGGCCTCGGCATCCCGATGGCCATGGAGGAGCTGTTCTGGGGCGACGCGGGCATCGCCCTGTCGATCGTGGGCACGGGCCTCGCCGCCGTCGGCGTCCTCGCCAACGGCACCGAGGAGCAGATCGGCACCTGGATCCCCCAGATGTACGGCGACACCAACGACGTCAAGGTCGCCGCGTTCTGCTCCTCCGAGCCCGACGCCGGCTCCGACGTGGCCTCCATGCGCACCCGGGCCGTCTACGACGAGGCCAAGGACGAGTGGGTGATCAACGGCACGAAGACCTGGGCGACCAACGGCGGCATCGCCAACGTCCACGTCGTCGTGGCGGTCGTCGACCCGGAGCTCGGTTCCAAGGGCCACGCGTCCTTCATCGTCCCGCCGGGGACGCCCGGGCTCTCCCAGGGCCAGAAGTTCAAGAAGCACGGGATCCGCGCCTCGCACACCGCCGAGGTCGTCCTGGACGGCGTCCGGGTGCCCGGCTCCTGCCTGCTCGGCGGCAAGCAGAAGCTGGACGAGCGCCTGGCCCGGGCCCGGGAACGGGCGAAGTCGGGCGGCGAGCGGGTGAAGAACGCGGCGATGGCCACGTTCGAAGCGAGCCGCCCTGCGGTGGGGGCGATGGCGGTGGGCACCGCGCGGGCCGCGTACGAGGTCGCGCTCGACTACGCCATGACCCGTGAGCAGTTCGGGCGGCCGATCATCGACAACCAGGGGGTGGCCTTCCAGCTCGCGGACATGCGGACGGCCGTCGACGCGGCCCGGCTGCTGGTGTGGCGGGCGTCCTGGATGGCGATCAACGGCAGGCCGTTCACCGCGGCCGAGGGGTCGATGTCGAAGCTGTTCGCGAGCGAGACGGCGAAGAAGGTGACCGCCCAGGCGATCCAGATCCTGGGCGGCAACGGGTACACGCGGGAGTATCCGGTGGAGCGGATGCACCGCGATGCGGCGATCTACACGATCTTCGAGGGGACGAGTGAGATCCAGCGGCTGGTGATTGCGCGGACCTTGTCGGGGATGCCGATCCGGTAGCGCTCTGGCTCACCGGTGCTTCAACGGTGTGAGTTGCTCGATGTCGTAGCGGCTCCGGAGTTCCTCGATCGCCTCGTGGTCCGGGGGACCGTCGCTGCCCAGGATCTCCAGGAGTTCCTCGAAGTAGCGCTCGTGATCGGGCGGCGGCGATGCCTGGAAGAACATCTTCGCCGGAGTCTCCGTCGGGTTGGCGAAAGCGTGCGGGCACCCCGGTGGTACGACGATGACCGTACCCGGAGTCGCCCGCACCACCCTCGTGCCCGAACTCGACTCCCACTTCTGCCAGTTGTCGGGGGTGCGGATCCGGGGCTCGAAGGCGAGGACGTCCAGCTCGCCTTCGAGCACGTAGAACAACTCCTCGCTCCGGGTGTGCACATGGGCGCCCACGTCGAACCCCGGTGGGACCTCCACCTCGAAGGTGGAGGCGATCCGCGAGTGTGTGCCCGTCACTTTGAACGTGACGCGCTGAGCCGGCGTGTGGACCACGCGTCCCTGGCCTGGTGGCACGAGGAGTCCCTCCGCGAGTCCCTCCGTGAGTCCCTCGGTCGTCGTCATGGGCCACTCACCACGTCACCGGTAGTGCCTCGGGTCCCCGGATCAACGCACCCTTTCTGAAGGGGACCTGCTCCGGGGGCACGGCGAGCCGCAGCCCGGGCAGCCGGTCGAGGAGGGCGTCGACCAGCAGCTCCTCCTCCAGCCTGCCCAGCTGGCCGCCGGGACAGTAGTGCGGGCCGAACCCGAAGGAGACGTGCGGGTTGGGGCTGCGGGTGAAGTCGATCGTCTCGGGGTCCGGGAAGACGTCCGGGTCCCGGTTGGCGGCCAGGTACGAGACGTAGATCGGATCGCCCGCGCGGATCCGTACGCCCTTGATGTCCACGTCCCGCGTGGCGATCCGGGACAGCCCGACCGCACTGCGGTGCGGGATGTAGCGCAGGAGCTCGTCGATCGCCCGGGGGCGGATCTCCGGCTCGGTGCGCAGCCGGTCGAGGAGGTCGAGGCGGGTCAGCAGCAGGTAGAACAGCTGCCCGCTGTTGTTGGTGACCGCCTCGCCGCCGATCTGGAGGAGGACGGCGAGACCGACGGCCTCCTCCAGGGTCACCTCGCCGCGGCCCACGGCCGCGCCCAGCAGGGAGGCCACGTCCTCGCCCGTACTTCCCTCGCGCAGGGTGACGAGGTCGGCGAAGTAGGCGCTCATCTCGCGCTTGGCCTTCTCGCTGACCTCCTTGCCATGACTGGAGGACAGGATCAGCTGGGTCCAGACGTGCATGGTGTGCCGGTCGGCGGCCGGCACGCCCATCACCTCGCAGATCACCGCGATGGGGAACGGGCTCAGGATCGTCGCCGTGAGATCGGCGGGCGGGCCGTCCTGGACGAGCTCGTCGACGAGCTCGTCCAGCATCCGGCGGGCCTTCTCCCGGACCCGCTCCACGCCCTTGGAGGTGAGCGCGGAGGCCACCGAGCGGCGCAGCCGCGTATGGTCGGGCGGGTCCAGGAAGCCGACCGCGCCGCGGTCCGGGATGAAGTGCGGGGCGAGCCGGGTGACCGGCTGCTCCATCACGGCCTCGCGGCTGAACCGGGGGTCGTTGGCCACCATCCGTACGTCGTCGTACCGGGTGACCAGCCACGCCCAGCCCTCCCCGTTGGGGAGCTGGATCCGGCTGACCGGACCCTCCCGCATCAGCTCGGCCAGGGTGGGGTCGAAATCCACCCCCGTCAGGTCCGGCACCTCCCAGTGCCGGACCGGACAGGCGGCCTCACCGCGGGCCTCGTCGGCGGAGTCGAGTGGTTCGGTGAGTGTCATCGAGGTCAGTCCGCCTCTTCGTCCGAACGCCGCCAGCGACCCAGCGACATTTCCGCGGTGATGCCGGGACCGAACCCGGCCAGCAGGCCGCGCGCCTGGTGCTCGGCACCGCCCTCGTCGAACATCCGGCGCAGTGCGTCCAGGACGACGGCGCTGGCGATGTTGCCGTACTCGGTGAGCGTGGCCCGGCTGAACCGGAAGGCGTGCGGGTCGACCTGGAGGAACTTGCTCAGGTCGTCCAGGATGCGCGGCCCGCCCGCGTGGACTATGTAGAAGTCCAGGTCGGACGCGTCCCAGCCGTGCAGTCCGGCCAGGTCCTGGAGAGCCGGCGCCAGCGGCTCCATGGTCGCCGGGACCCGCTTGTCCAGCAGGAAGTGGAACCCGGTGGCCCGCACGTCGTACATGATCCACTCCTCGGTCTTCGGGATCAGGTACGAGCCGTTGCGTTCGAGTTCGACGCCCGTGCCGCCCTTGCCGCGGACCACGGCGGCGGCGATGCCGTCACCGAAGAGGCCGTTGGAGAGCAGCGAGCCGACGCCGAGGTCGGTCGGCTGGTAGCACAGCGAGCAGAACTCGCAGGCCACGATGAGCGCGTTGGCGTCCGGGTACGCCGAGCAGAAGTCGTGCGCCCGGTTGATCGCCGCTCCGCCGGCCGCGCAGCCGAGCTGCGCGATGGGGATCTGGCGGGTCGTGGAGTCGAAGTCCATCTCGTTGATCAGCCACGCCGTGAGCGAGGGCATCATGAAGCCCGTGCACGAGACGTAGATGATCACGTCGATGTCGCTGGTGAGCAGTTCGGCGTCGTCGAGCGCCCGCTGGATCACTGCGGGAACCCGGGCCTTGGCCTCGACCTCGTAGAGCTTGTTGCGCTCCTCGAAGCCGGGGTGCTTCAGGGTTTCCTCGATCGGCTGCACGATGTGCCGGGTGCGAACGCCCGTGTTCTCGATCAGTCTCAGCGCCAGCGGCAGCTGCGGGTGGTTCTCGTGGTGGGAGCGCGCCAGTTCCAGCGTCTCCTCCATCGTGATCACGTACTCCGGGACCGACACTGAGGGTTTGCACAAAGTCGCCATGAACCGTGCCTGCTTTCAGCCTTCCGGCGGGTTTGGGCCCGACCGGTCAGAGAGGTGGTTCACCTCAGGAGGTGGTTCCCTCACGATCACCCGTGAGGGCGATGATCTCTCGCCGGACTACTCCGAACCGGTGACCCCGTGTCAGGGTCGGAGCAGCACAGAGCTATCCGTACGAGGAGGACGCGATGCCCGGCACGGCCGCGGAAATGCTGAAGATGACCAGGTCAGAGCTTGCCCCGGACCCGAACGCCAATCCATTGGTCCCCCTCGTCGCCAGCGGCAGGGCGAGCCTGGAGACACTCGCCGCACTTGCCCTGGAACAACACCAAGTGATCCCCGCCGACCGACGCGCGTTCCTGCATCTGGCGCAGCGCGCCTCCGAGGAGCCGGCGGCCGCCGGGTTCTTCACCATGCTGGCCGAGGGCGAGGAACTGGCGGCAGAGCGGCTGGGCGCGTTCACCGAGGCGTGCGAAGTGGATGAAGAGCGCATGCAAGCGTACGAGCCCCTACCGGGCTGCCAGGCGTACCCGGCGTACATCTCCTGGCTCGCCCTCAACGCAACCCCGACGGACGCCGTCCTCGCCATCACGGCCAACTTCGCGACGTGGGGCACCTATTGCGCGACCATCGCGAAGGGCCTGCGCACGCACTACGGCTTCACCGGCGAGGCCTGCGCCTTCTTCGACCTCTTCGCGACCCCGGCCCCGGCACTGGACGTACAGGCAACGGCAGCGGTGCAGGCGGGACTGGACACCGGCCGCCTGGACGAGAAGCGGGTGTACGCCTACGGCCGTCTACTCCAGGCGTACGAGGCGATGTTCTGGACGTCGCTCAGCTGATCGCTTTTAGGGGCGCGGGGCTGTATCGATTTGCGGCTGCCGCCGCGTGGGCGCGAGCGACCCCCACTAACCCGCACCCGCCGAACGACCGTCACTCCCCACTGCTGTGGGCGATACAAGCCACGTCGATCCGATCAGCGAGCTTTGCGAGCTCGATGGTCAGAGCGGCCACCGTGTCCTCGTCCAGCCCGCCCTCGTCGGCCTCCACCAGACGCAGCCACCGTGCCCCCAACGTCCGCAACAACTTACTCACGTCGGCCGCGGCCACCTGCAAGGTACCGCGGTCGTCGACGATCAGAGGCAGGGTCACTTCGCGGTTCACACCCGGGATCGTAGCCGTGCAACCGTCACGCACCCTGCCAAACGGTGGTGATGTTGCAGAACTCCCGGATTCCGTGCCCGGACAGCTCACGGCCGTATCCGGACCGCTTGACCCCGCCGAAGGGGAACGCCGGGTGGGAGGCGGTCATGCCGTTGACGAACACGCCGCCGGCCTCCAGGTCCCGTACGAACCGGTCCACCTCGGCCTCGTCCCGCGTCCACACGTTCGAACTCAGCCCGAAGGGCGAGTCGTTGGCGATGAGGATCGCCTCGTCCAGGTCCCCCGCCCGGTACAGCGTGGCCACCGGCCCGAACGCCTCCTCGCGGTGGATGCGCATGTCGCGGTGGATCCCGGCGAGGACGGTCGGCGGGTAGTACCAGCCGGGCCCGTCCGGCCGCTGCCCGCCGCACAGCACCTGCACACCCGACCGCTTGGCGTCCTCGACCAGCTCCTCCAGATCCTTGCGGCCCTGCTCGCTCGCGAGCGGCCCGACGTCCGTCTCCTCGTCCATCGGGTCGCCCGTCCGCAGCGCCGCCATCCCCGCCACGAACCGCTCGGCGAACGCGTCGTAGACGTCCGCGTGCACGATGAACCGCTTCGCGGCGATGCACGACTGCCCGTTGTTCTGCACCCGCGCGGTCACCGCGATCTTCGCGGCGCGGTCGATGTCGGCGGAGGGCATCACCACGAAGGGATCGCTGCCGCCCAGTTCCAGGACCGTCTTCTTGATCATCTCGCCTGCGGTGGAGGCGACCGCGCGGCCCGCGGGTTCGCTGCCGGTGAGCGTCGCCGCCTTCACCCGCTCGTCGCGCAGGATGTCGTCGACCGCGCCGGAGCCGATCAGCAGGGTCTGGAAGCAGCCCTCGGTGAACCCCGCCCGGTGGAACAGGTCCTCCAGGTACAGGGCGGTCTGCGGGACGTTGGACGCGTGCTTGAGCAGGCCCACGTTGCCCGCCATCAGCGCGGGCGCGGCGAAGCGGACCACCTGCCAGAGCGGGAAGTTCCACGGCATGACCGCCAGTACCGGACCGACGGGGCGGTAGCGCACCCGGACCCGGGACGCGCCCGAGTCCTTCACGTCCGTCTCCGCCGGCTCCTCGTCGGCCAGCAGCTCCGCCGCGTGGTCGGCGTACCAGCGCATCGCCTTCGCGCACTTGGCGGCCTCCGCACGGGCCTGCCTCAGCGGCTTGCCCATCTCGGTGGTCATGGTGCGCGCGATGTCGTCCAGGTCCGCGTCCAGCAGGTCGGCGGACCGGTGCAGCAGCCGGGCGCGCTCGGCGAAGGTGCTCGTGCGGTACGTGCGGAACGTCGCCTCGGCGAGTTCGAGCCGGCGTTCGAGCTCGTCCTCGTCCATGGCCTCGAACGTTTCGAGCGTCTCGCCGTTCGCCGGGTTGACCGTGGCGATGGGCATGGCTGACCTCCCTGGGAGCGGGCTTGCTACGACCTTCCCGCGCGACCGGGCCGACCGCAACGTAGGAGGCTCTGTTCAGCCCGTGCGCTCCGCCAGCCGGTCGAGAAACGCGGCCTGGGCCTTGACGATCACCTCGCGGGCACGGTCGGGGGTCAGCCAGGCCACCCGGTCCAGTTCCGGGAACTCCTGGATCCGGCCCGACCGCGGCGGCCACTCCATCACGAAGACGCCTGGTTCGATCGTGGCCGGGTCCAGGTCCGCCTCGATCGCCCACGCCGTCACGATCTTGCCGTTGGTCTGCCGGACCTCGCCCAGCCCGATCGCCTCGCCGTCCGGCGGCGGCAGGCCCAGCTCCTCCTGGAACTCGCGCCGGGCCGCCGCCCAGGCCGTCTCGTCGGGCTCGTACTCGCCCTTGGGGACGGTCCACGCACCCGCGTCCTTCTTCGCGAAGAACGGCCCGCCCATATGGCCGAGCAACACCTCAAGGCCCTCACCGGTATGCCGGAACAACAGCAGCCCGGCGCTTCGCTTCGGATCCGTCAACGCCGTACCTCCGGGTGGGCGGCCAGCAGGGTCTCCACCGTATCGGCCTCCTCCGGCCGTTTGTCCTCGCGGTAGCGGACCACCCGGGCGAAGCGCAGGGTGACGCCCGCCGGGTAGCGGGTGGATCGCTGCAGGCCGTCGTAGGCGATCTCGACGACGAGTTCGGGGCGTACGGTCACCACCCAGCCGTCGTCCGAGACCTCCAGCTCCTTGAGCCGGGCGGTCTGCCACTCCAGCAGCGCGTCGGTCAGGCCCTTGAACGTCTTGCCGAGCATGGCGAAGGTGCCGTCCGGGTTGCGGGCGCCGAGGTGGAGGTTGGACAGCCTGCCGGTGCGGCGGCCGTGGCCCCACTCGGCGGCCAGGACGACCAGGTCGAGGGCGTGCACCGGCTTGACCTTCAGCCAGGAGGCGCCCCGGCGGCCCGCGCTGTAGGGGGCGTCCAGGGCCTTGACGACCACGCCCTCGTGGCCGCGTTCCAAGGTGGCGGCGAGGAACTCCTCGGCGGTCGGCGTGTCCTCGGGCCCGGACACCGGAGTGCGGCGCACCCGCATCGGTTCGGGGACCAGGCGGGCCAGCTCCGCGTGCCGTTCGGCGAAGGGGAGGTCGAGCAGGTCGTGGCCGTCGACCGAGAGCGCGTCGAAGAAGACAGGGGAGACCGGGATCTCCCGTGCCGCCTTCGCCACGTCCGTCCGGGAGCCGACCCGGCCCGCCGTCTCCTGGAAGGAGCGGGGCCGGCCGTCCGCGTCGAAGGAGATCACCTCGCCGTCCAGGATGAACCGATCGCCCCTCAACTCCCGCGCAGCCGACGTCACTTCGGGAAGGCGGTCGGTGATGTCGTCCAGGGTGCGGGTGAAGATCCGTACCGTGTCGCCCTCCCGGTGGACCTGGACCCGGATGCCGTCCAGTTTCTCCTCGACCGCGCAGCCGCCCAGCTTCTGAACCGCCTCGGCCACCGAGGAGGCGGTGTGCGCCAGCATGGGCAGTACCGGGCGGCCGACGGTGAGCCGGAAGCGGTCCAGGGCCGACGGGCCGTCCGCCAGCAGCGCCTCGGCCACCGTCTGGAGGGACCCGGCGAGCATCACCGCCCGGCGGACGGCGGCCCCGTCCGCGCCGGTCGCCTGCGCGAGCCCCTCCACGGCCACCGCGTCCAGGGCGCCCTGCCGCACCTCGCCGGTGATCAGCCCCAGCAGGAATCGCTGTTCCTCCGCTGTCGCGGCGCCCATCAACTCGCCCACGATCCGGGCGCGTTCGGCCTGCGAACCGGGACCTGAGACCTTGCCGAGGTCGGTCAGCCGGGCGTCGACCTCGCGGACGGTGAGGGATGGCGCGACGGCCGGTGCGACGGGCCGGCTCAGCACCTTCCAGCCGACGCCGAGCCTGCCCTGCGGGAGCCGGCCGGCCAGGTAGGGGATGACGACCGGTACGTCGTCGGGGGCCGTCTCCCGGAAGAGCTCGGCGAGCAGGGCGGTCTTGCGGGACCTGGCCGCGGTGGCGGCGATCTCCCGGGACACTTCGGCGAGCCGGGTCAGCAGCATGCAGCCATGGTGCAACGGGTGCGCCCGGACTACACCCGCACGGCCGCGTCCAGGTCAGTGAAGAGCAGCTCGCCGTTGATCGCCGCGCCGGCCCGGTAGCCGCGGCTCGCCGCGTTGACCACCTGTTCGGCGAAGCCGCTCGCGTTGCCGGCCGCCCACAGCCCGGGCACGGTCGTCAGGCCCCGCTCGTCGGTCACCGGGTAGCTGCCGAAGGGGGTCTCCGCCAGCTCCGCGCCCAGCGCGACCAGCAGGCCGTTCTGCGGGACCGGGCGCGGGGCGACGAACAGCGCCTCGCGCGCGTGCACGCCCCCGTCGGCCAGTTGCACGCCCGTGAGCCGGTCGTCCTCGACGCGCAGCCCGGCCACCGCACCGGGCACCACCCGCACCCCGGCCGCGGCCAGCCGGCGCAGGTCCTCGTCGGTCAGTTCGGCCTCCTCGACCTGGTGCAGGAAGAGGATCACGTCCTTGGACCACTGGGTGACCATCAGCGCCTGATGCACACTCAGCGGGGTCGTGGCCAGCACGCCGAACGCCTGGTCGCGCACCTCCCAGCCGTGGCAGTACGGGCAGTGCACCACATCCCGGCCGAAGCGTTCGGTCACCCCGGGGACGGGCGGGAGCTCGTCCTTGAGGCCGGTGGCGACGACCAGGTGCCGGGACCGGACGGTACGGCCGCCCGCCAGTGACACCGCGAAGCCGTCCGAGTCGTCCTTGGCCACGCCCACCGCCCGGTCCCGGACCAGCTCCACGCCGTACCGGGCGATCTCCTCCCGGCCCACCGCCAGGAACTCCGCGGGCGGCATGCCGTCCCGGGACAGGAAGCCCTGCATGTGCGCCGCCGGGGCGTTGCGCGGCTCGCCCGCGTCGACGACCAGGGTGCGGCGCCGGGCCCGGCCCAGGACCAGTGCGGCGGACAGCCCGGCCGCGCCGCCGCCGACGACGACCACTTCGTACGTATCGGTCATGGTGACCACCTCCGCCGCCGAGGGTCGCCCGGACGCTGCCGGATTGACAAACGTCTTTGCCGAAACTGCAATGCAGGCATGACTACGGACGACGTCCTCGCAGGTGTGGGACCCCGGCTGCGCCGGCTCCGCAAGGAGCGGGAGGTCACCCTCGCCGCCCTCTCCGAGACCACCGGCATCTCGGTGAGCACCCTCTCCCGGCTGGAGTCCGGGCTGCGCAAGCCCAGCCTGGAGCTGCTGCTGCCGATCGCACAGGCCCACCAGGTGCCCCTGGACGAACTGGTCGGCGCCCCGCCGGCGGGCGACCCCCGGGTGCGGGCCAAGCCGATGGAGCGGTTCGGCCGCACCTTCCTGCCGCTCACCCGGCAGCCCGGCGGCCTGCAGGCGTTCAAGGTGGTCGAACCGAAGCGGAAACTCGAACCCGAACCGCGCACCCATGAGGGCTTCGAGTGGTTGTACGTGCTGTCCGGGAAGCTGCGGCTGGTGCTGGGCGAGCACGACGTCGTGCTGGGGCCGGGGGAGGCGGCCGAGTTCGACACCCGGGTGCCGCACTGGTTCGGGTCGACGGGGGAGGGGCCGGTGGAGTTCCTCAGCCTGTTCGGGCCGCAGGGGGAGCGGATGCACGTACGGGCGCGGCCGAAGAGGGCGTGACGAATCCGGCGTTCCCCGGGCGGCTGTTCCCTGGAGGGCAAGCGACCGCTTAGTATGCGATGGACCCCGGTCAGACGACGCAGTCGACGCAGTCCCGTGGAGGCACCGCATGCAGGCATGGCAAGTGCACGAGAACGGCGAGCCGAGCGAGGTGATGCGGCTCCAGGAGGTGGAGCTGCCCACGCCCGGCGACGGCCAGGTGCTGCTCAGGGTGCGTGCCGCCAACATCAACTTCCCCGATGTCCTGATGTGCCGGGGGCACTACCAGGTGCGCCCGCCGCTGCCGTTCACCCCCGGGGTGGAGATCTGCGGCGAGACCGAGGACGGCCGCCGGGTGCTCGCCAACCCCGCCCTGCCGTACGGCGGTTTCGCCGAGTACGCGGTCGCGGACGCCGCCGCGCTGCTGCCGGCCCCGGACGCGCTGGACGACTCCGAGGCCGCCGCGCTGCACATCGGCTACCAGACGGGCTGGTTCGGCCTGCACCGCCGGGCGGCCCTGCAGGCCGGCGAGACACTGCTCGTGCACGCCGCCGCCGGCGGGGTCGGCAGCGCGGCCGTCCAGCTCGGCAAGGCGGCCGGGGCGAGGGTGATCGGCGTGGTCGGCGGCGCCGACAAGGCCGCCGTGGCCCGCGAGCAGGGCTGCGACGTCGTCATCGACCGGCGCGCCGAGGACGTCGTCGCCGCCGTCAAGGAGGCGACCGGTGGCCGTGGTGCCGACGTGATCTACGACCCGGTCGGCGGCGAGGCCTACACCCAGTCCACCAAGGTGGTCGCCTTCGAGGGCCGGATCGTGGTCGTCGGCTTCGCCAGCGGCACCATCCCGAGCCCGGCGCTCAACCACGCCCTGGTGAAGAACTACTCCATCCAGGGCCTGCACTGGGGCCTGTACGCCACCAAGAACCCCAAGCTGATCCTGGACTGCCACCGGCAGCTCACCGAGCTGGCCGCCAAGGGCGCCATCAAGCCCCTGGTGAGCGAGCGGGTCCCGCTGTCCGGGGCCGCGGCGGCCGTGCAGCGGGTCGGTGACGGCGTCACCACCGGCCGGGTCACCGTCGTGCCGAAGGGAGCCGCAGCATGACCGACGCTGCCGAACTCACGCGCCGCACCGCCGAGTTGCTGGCCGCTCACCCGCCCGCCACCACCGAGAAGCCGGACTTCCTCAAGGCCCGGTTCGACGCGGGGCTGGCCTGGGTGCACTACCCGGAGGGTCTCGGCGGCCTCGGTGCCCCGCGCTCCCTCCAGGTCGTCGTGGACGCCGAGCTGGAGGCCGCCGGCGCCCCCGACAACGACTCGCGCCGCAACGGCATCGGGCTCGGCATGGCCGCGCCGACCATCCTCAAGTACGGCACGGAGGAGCAGAAGCAGCGCTTCCTGCGACCGCTGTGGATCGGCGAGGAGGTCTGGTGCCAGCTGTTCAGCGAGCCGGGCGCCGGCTCCGACCTGGCCGCGCTGGGCACCCGGGCCGTCCGCGAGGGCGACGACTGGGTCGTCAACGGGCAGAAGGTGTGGACCTCCGGCGCGCACAACTCCCGCTGGGCCATCCTCATCGCCCGCACCGACCCGGACGTGCCCAAGCACGCCGGCATCACCTACTTCATCTGCGACATGACCGATCCGGGCGTGGACGTCCGGCCGCTGCGGCAGGTCACCGGCGAGGCCGAGTTCAACGAGGTCTTCCTCACCGACGTCCGCATCCCCGACTCCCGCCGCCTCGGCGCGATCGGCGACGGCTGGCGGGTCGCGCAGACCACGCTGAACAACGAGCGCGTCGCCATCGGCGGCATGCGGCTGCCCCGCGAGGGCGGCATGATCGGCCCGGTCGCGAAGACCTGGCGCGAACGCCCCGGACTGCGCACCCACGACCTGCACCAGCGGCTGCTGAAGCTGTGGGTCGAGTCCGAGGTCGCCCGCCTCACCGCCGAACGGCTGCGCCAGCAGCTGGTCGCGGGCCAGCCCGGCCCCGAGGGCGCCGGCATGAAACTCGCCTTCGCCCGCCTCAACCAGGAGATCAGCGGCCTGGAGGTCGAACTCCGGGGCGAAGAAGGCCTGTTGTACGACGACTGGACCATGCGCCGACCCGAACTGGTCGACTTCACCGGCCGCGACGCCGGCTACCGCTACCTCCGCGCCAAGGGCAACAGCATCGAGGGCGGGACCAGCGAGGTCCTGCTGAACATCGTCGCCGAGCGCGTCCTGGGCCTGCCGGCCGAGCCGCGCACCGACAAGGACGTCGCCTGGAAGGACCTGGCCCGATGAGCACACAGCCCGACCTTTTGTACTCGGAGGAGGAAGAGGCGCTGCGGGCCGCGGTGCGGGATCTGCTCGCCGACCACTGCGACGCGCCGGGCGTCATCGCCCGCACCGAGTCGGACGTCCCGCACGACGCGGCCGCCTGGAGGGCCCTCACCGAGGGCATGGGGCTCGCCGGCCTGCTGGTACCGGAGAAGCTGGGCGGCCAGGGTGCCTCGCACCGCGAAGTCGCCGTCGTCCTGGAGGAGCTGGGGCGGGCGGTGGCGCCCGTGCCGTATCTGACCAGCGCCGTGGTGGCGACCGAGGCGCTGCTGGCCTGCGACGACGAGGAACTGCTCGGGAAGCTGGCGTCCGGGCGGACCGTCGGGGCGCTCGCCGTGGGGCTGCACGTCGCCCCGGGGGCCGCGTTCACCGCCGTACGCGTCGAGGACGGGCGCCTGCACGGTGAGCTGACCGGGATCGCGGACGCGGTCGCCGCGGACGTGCTGCTGGTGCCCGGTGACGACGGCGGGCTGTACGCGGTCGAGGCGGGCGCCGTGACCGTCACCCCGCAGGTGTCCTTCGACCTGACCCGGCCGCTCGCCACGGTGACCCTGGACGGGGCGGCGGGGCGCCGCGTGGGCGACGCGGAGCCCGCGGTACGGCGTGCGCTGCGGGCCGGGGCCGGGCTGCTGGCCGCCGAGCAGTTCGGCGTCGCCGAATGGGCGCTGACCGAGACCGTGCGGTACCTCAAGGAGCGCAAGCAGTTCAACCGGCCGGTGGGCGGGTTCCAGGCGGTCAAGCACCGGCTGGCGCAGCTGTGGCTGGAGGTGGTGAACCTTCGCGCGGCGGCGCGCGGTGCGGCCGACGCGCTGGCCTCCGGTGAGGACGCCGATGTGTCGGTGGCCGTTGCGCAGGCTTACGCGGGGCCGGTTGCCGTGCATGCGGCTGAGGAGGCGCTGCAGTTGCATGCAGGGATCGGGATGACCTGGGAACATCCGATCCATCTGTATCTGAAGCGGGCCAAGGCTGATTCGATCGCCTTTGGTACGGCGGGGGCGCATCGGGAGGCATTGGGCGCACTGGTCGATCTTCAGGCGCCCTGATTTTCGGTCTTCGGCTGCGGGTGCGTGGGGGCTGGTCGCGCAGTTCCCCGCGCCCCTTCGGGCGCGACATGAACCGTGGGTGGCAGTCCAGCCAAATCCCTGCGCAGATGCATCAATTGGGCTCTGTTCGAACGCATACTCCCTTCGGTCCCTCATGGCCCTACAAGGGAGGCAGAGCATCATGGCCCTCACCACCCGTCGCAGAGCCCTCACGACCCTCGGTGCCGCCCTCGCCGGTGCCGTCGTGCTGCCCGGCGCGCAAGCGTGGGCGGGCGGCGGTCACCGGAGCCGGCGGCCGCTGTGGCGTGCCCACGCCCACAACGACTACGAGCACACCCACCCCCTCCACGACGCCCTCGACCACCGTTTCGGCAGCGTCGAGGCCGACATCTTCCTCGTCGGCGACCAGCTCCTCATCGGGCACACCGCGGACGACCTGGACCCGAGCCGCACCCTGGAATCCCTCTACCTCGACCCGCTGGCCGCGATCGTCAAGGCCAACCACGGTTCGGTGTACCGGGGTTGGCGCAAGCCGCTGCAACTGCTGATCGACATCAAGACCGAGGGCTCCTCGACCTACCTGGAGCTTGACCGGCATCTGCAGCGCTACCCGCACCTGTTCACGACGTACCGCCACGGCCGGGTCGTCCCCGGTGCGGTCACCAACGTCATCTCCGGTGACCGCGCCGCCCGCACGCCGATGGCGGCACAGACCGTGCGCCGGGCCTTCTACGACGGCCGGCTCACCGACCTCGGCACCTCCGCGCCCGCCTCCTTCGTTCCGCTGATCAGCGACAACTGGCAGCTCAACTTCACCTGGCTCGGCGAGGGCGCCTTCCCCGACGCCGAGCGGCAGAAGCTGCGCGACATCATCGGCGAGGCGCACGCACACGGTCAGACGGTGCGCTTCTGGAACACCCCCGACGTGGCCGGCCCCGCCCGCGACGCGCTGTGGGGCGAGCTGTTCGCCGCCGGCATCGACTACTTCAACACCGACGACCTGGCCGGCCTGGAGGCCTTCCTGGACGCCCGCGCGACGTCGTAACACCACTCGAACGGGGGTCGTGTCAACCGCACGCGCCAACCCTCCGCTACGCCACACTTGCGGCCGAACGCCCCGAAACGGGCGTGGCGGAGGAGGTTCGCGATGGCCGTTTCCATCTCTGTGGTGCTGCTGCTCCTGTTGCTGGCCGTGATCTTCATGCGCCAGGGCGCGCTGAAGATCTCGCACGCCCTGGTCTGCATGCTGTTCGGGTTCTTTCTGGCCAGTACCAGCATGGCGCCGACCATCACCAGCGGGCTCACGGCGACCGCCGACCTGGTCAGCAGTCTGAAACCCTGAGCCACCCGCTCAGGGTTTCCAGAAGACCCCGATCCCGTTCGCCACGGCGCGCTCCGGGCTGTCGGTCGGGTGGTTGAGCACGCTCACCGTCGTCGCCCCCGCGGTGCGGGCCACCATCGTCGTGGAGCCGCCGCCGTCCAGGCTGAACGCGTCGACGGCTCCCAACTGCCGCATCTCGTCCGCTACTTCGGCGATGGTCATACCGCTGCGGTAGGCCACCGCACCGTCCAGCGCCAGCAGCAGAAGCCTGCGCCCGTCGTTCGCGTAGCCGACGGCCGTGCGCACGGCCGAGGCGGTGCCGTTCAGCCCGGCCAGCGGTCGGCCGTCGCGCAGCACCGGGTAGCCGCCGACCGCGAAGCGGTACGGGATCCGGGCGGCGGACGCCACCATGCGCTCGCGGACCGTGACCCGTTCGCCCTTGAAGAGGGTGCGCAGTTCGTCCGCGCCCGCTTCCCGGCCCAGCAGGACGGTCGTACCGGCGGGGATCGCACCGCTGCCCGGGGTGGCGGACGCGGCGACGACCTTGCCGGCGCGGATCCGCACCTCGTAGGTGTCCGTGCTGCACCCGGCGGCCCGGTCGCTGTCCGAGCCGCAGGTGGCACGCTTGCGGGAGGCCGAGCCCCAGGCGGCGGTGTAGGCGCCGACGGAGCCCTGCGCCAACGCGTACTGGTTGAGCCCTCGCAGCGCGAGGGTGGCGTCGCGGGTGCGGACCGTGCCGAAGAGCGTCAGCCGGTCGAGCCGGGCCCTGCGGTCCACGCCGACGCCGAAGACGTCGGTGGTGTCGGTGCCGGGCGGCAGCGCCGGGCCGAACCGCTGGGCCGTCGGAACCGCCGACTTGAGCACCCTGCCGTGCGCGATCGCCGGACCGACGCTCGCACCGGTCGCCTCGACGCCCGGGTGCTGGTTCTCGTTGATGTTGAAGAAGTCGCCGTTCACGCCCGCGACCGCGCCCGCCGTGTCCGCCATCGCGGACACCGGCGACCGTGCGGCCACCGCGCCCGGGGAGAGCAGGTCCACGCGGACGTGCGGGTCGGTCAGGTCGACGGTCAGCAGATGGGCGTGGACCGTGCCCTTGGCCGCCGGGACGTCGAACTGCCGGTAGGCGATGCCGGACGCGATGTGCCTGACGCCCGACACGGCGCCGGCCGGTGCCGCCCCCGCGAGGGCCGCACCGGCCAGCATGCCGGACGTGGTGAGAAGCGTGCACAGAGTTCGGGTCGTCGCTGCAAGTCGTCTCTGACGATGCGTCACCGCACCCCCTGATGTCTCGTCAAGTTCCTCAGGACTCCGGGGAAGTGCAGCAGACGAGAGTGACCGGCGGGGCTGCTAGGCGTCGACTACGCGAGAACGGGTGAGGAAACGCACCCCCTCGGGTGCCTCCAGGGAGAAGCCGCTCCCCCGTCCGGGTACCACGTCCACGATCAGCCGGGTGTGGCTCCACACCTCGTACTGGCTGCGGGACATCCAGAAGGTGACCGGCTGCTCGACGCCGTCCACCGCCAGCTCGGCCAGCAGCACGTCCGAGCCGCCGGTGCGGAACTCGCCGTCCGGATAGCACATGGGCGCGCTGCCGTCGCAGCAGCCGCCGGACTGGTGGAACATCAGCGGGCCGTGCTCGGCGTGCAGCCGGCGCACCAGTTCGGCGGCCTGCGGGGTGAGTTCGACGCGCGGCGGCGTCGCTGTCGGGTCGGCCATGGTCACCCTCCTGGGGCCGGGGCGGCGGACCCCTCAGTCTCACCGCTGTGTCACCGGCGCGTCCAGAACCGGGCGTTGGTCTACTCGGTGCGCAGTGCCTTCGCCGTCCGGACGCGGGCCGCCCAGCCCGCCGGGAGCAGCGCGCCGAGGACCGCGATCGCCGTACCGCCGAGGGCGAGCAGCAGCAGTTCGGGCGTCCGGTAGACGTCGAGGACCACGTCGGGCAGGCGCAGTCCGGCGCTGTCGCCCATGGCGGGCATGACCGTGCGGTGCACGACCAGGCCCAGCGGGACGCCGAGCGCGCCGCCCGCGAGGCCGGGCAGCACCACCGAGGCGATCACCAGCGTCACCGTCTGGCGCGGTGTCATCCCGAGCGCCTTGTGGATGCCCAGGTCGCGGATGCGCTCATGGGTGTCGAGGACGACCCCGCCGAGCACCCCGAGTCCGGCCACCGCCACCAGGATCAGGGTGAGTGCGGCCGCCAGCGTGTCGAGGGCGACCACGCTGTCGCTGCCGTTGACCGACTTGGCGGCGGTGGCCGTGAAGCCGAGCGACTTCAGCGCCGCGTCGAGGCGATGCACGTACGCCTTCGGGTCGGTGCCGGGGGCGAGCCGTACGGCGCGGTCGGTGGGGTGCAGGTCCGGATCGGCGGTCCGGAGCGAGGCCAGGTCCGTGAACAGCCGCATGCCCTGCTCGCCGACGTCGAAGACCTCGCCGACGATCCGGGTCCGCACCGGCGAGCCGTTCACGGTGAGGGTGACCGTGTCGCCCACCCGGGCCCCGCTGGCGGTCAGGAACGGGGTCGCCACCACCGCCTCGCCCGCCGCCCGGATCCAGCGCCCCGACACCATGACGAACCCGCCCCAGGAGGCGTCACCGTCGTAGGCGATCACCGGCACCCTCTCCGTCACCCCGGTGACCTTGGCCTCCGTCTCGGCGCTGCCGTACTGGTCGCGGGTGCCCGGCTGGGCGGCGATCGCGGCCTGCACCGCGGTGGCCTGGGCGGCCGTCACCTGTTGAGCGCCCGGCCCGACGGGTACCGGGCGCTGCGTCCGCTCGGCGCTCACGGTCACGTCCGCCGCGTTGTGGTTCTTGGCCGTGATCACCTCCCCCAGGGACGCGGCCATCCCGACGGCGAAGGTGACCGCCGCCGTGCCGAAGACGACCGCCGCGACCATGGAGGCGGCCCGGGCCGGCCGGTGGAAGGGCCGCGCCAGCCCGAGGCCCACCGCCCGCGGCCCCGGCAGCCGTGCGGCCAACCGGGCGGCCACGCGGCCGCGGCCCGGTGCCGGGGTGCGGCCCACGGCCAGTGCGTCGACCGTGCGCAGCCGCCCCGCCCGCCAGGCGCTCACCCACGCCGTGCCCGCGACCACGCCCAGCACCCCGCCCGCGACGGCCAGATCGACGCCGGCGGAGACCCCGAGTCCGACCGAGCCGTACACGGCCGCGGTGTCCGCCAGCAGCGGCGCCGCGACCGCCTGCCCGCCGGCCACGCCCAGTCCGGTGCCGATCGCGGCCGGCCCGAGCGCCTGCGCGACGTAGGCGCGGACGACCTGCCCCGGAGTGCAGCCGACCGCCTTGAGGACGCCGATGCGACGCAGCCCGGTGCCCACCGCACCGGCGACCACGTTCCCGACGACCAGCGCCGACAGCACCAGGCCCAGCACCCCGAAGGCGACCAGGAACGGGACGTACAGAGCGGTGTCGCGGGTCGCGAACTGCCTTGTGGCGAGCCAGGACCGGGCGCTGGTGAGCGCTCCCTTCGGCGCGGCCGCCGCCACCGCCGCACGGTCCTTCGCGACTTGCGCGCCGGTGGCCGCGTGGGCGAAGCGGTACAGCATCTGATAGCCGGCGGGGCGGCCGGACCCGGTGAGTGCCGGGATCTGCGCGGGCACCACCCAGGCGTCGGCGGTACGGCTCACCGAGCGGGCCGTACCGACCACGGTGAGTGCCGGGCCGCCGGGCAGGCCGGGGAACTCCAGTGTCTCCCCGAGGTGTACGGGCGGGCCGTCCGAGTCCGCCGCGAGTACGATCTCGCCGGTCCGCCGTGGCCACCGGCCCTCGGTCAGCGTGACCCGGTCCACCGCCCCGCCGGGATGCGCGCGGCCGACGACCGACAAGGCGCCCGCGTGGTCCGGCGTGGCGGTCGCCGTCGGGAACGGGCCGGACGAATCCGTCACCCCCGGGGCGTGCGCGGAGGCGGCGAGTTGGGCCGTCGTGGCCCGGCGCGCGTCGAACTGCGCGGCGAGCTGGGCGCCTCGCTGGCGTGCGAAGGCCTGGTCGAAGGGCGCCCGGGAGGCCGCCAGCAGCGCACCGGCCAGCACGGACGCCGTCACCGCCAACAGGGTGGCCAGGGTGATGACGAGGGTCTGCGTACGGCGGCGGGTCATGCCCGACCGGACGACCCGGAGCAGCGCGCTCATCGGACCGCCTCCGTCGTGACGTCGGTGGTGATCCCGCCGTCGGCGAGACGGACCGTGCGCCGGGTGCAGGCCCGGGCCAGGTCGTGGTCGTGGGTGACCAGGACGAGGGTCTGGCCGTCGGAGTTGAGCTCCTTGAGGAGGCGGGCGACGTCGGCGCCGGATGCGGAGTCCAGGGCACCGGTCGGCTCGTCGGCCAGCAGCAGTGCCGGGCGGTTCATCAACGCCCGGGCCACGGCCACGCGTTGCCGTTGGCCGCCGGAGAGCCGACCGGGGTAGGCGGTCGCCTGCGCGGCGATGCCCAGGGATTCGAGCAGTTCACCGGCCCGGCGGACGGCCTCGCGGCGTCCCGTTCCGGCGAGTTGGGCCGGCAGCGCCACGTTGTCGGCGACGGTCAGGTCGTCCAGCAGGTTGAAGAACTGGAACACCATCCCGACCCGCGCCCGCCGGTAGCGGGCCGCGCCCGCCTCGCCCAACCCGTCCACCCGGACGCCGTCCACGGTCACCGTGCCCTCGTCCGGCCGGTCCAGGCCCGCGATCAGGTTCAGCAGCGTCGACTTCCCGCTGCCGGAAGGACCCAGCACGGCGACCGCCTCCCCGGGTGCCACGGTCAGGGTCACGTCCAGCAGCGCGGGCGGTCCGGCGTCGTAACGCCGGGTCACGTCCCGCAGTTCGATCAGCGGTGCCGTCATCGGTGGGCCTCCGTCCCTCGGTGGCCGCCGACGCTAGGGAACGGGCCCGGGCCGGCACGACGGGCGCCGGGGGTAATCGCCCTACCCCGCCGGAGGTATGGGGCGCCGGGTCATCCTTCAGATGTAGCCGGGGGAGGGATGCCCTGGGAGCGGTACGCGCCGAGAATGGGGCGATGACGACCACGCGGACGGGGGAGCCGATCCGGGAGCGGCAGCGGCTACGACTGCGCGCGCTGGCCGAGCCGAGCGGTGCCGTACCCGTGCCCACCGTGCGCGGCCGGCTCTTCGACGCGGCCCTCGCCCTGATCCTCCTGGTCTCCTCCCTCGACTACACGACCGGTGACCTCGACGACCAGGCCCACCGGCACAGCATGGCGGGGCTGGTCTGCCTGGTGTTCCTGGCCTCCGTGCCGCTCGTCTGGCGCCGCCGCTACCCGCTGGCCGCGCTGTGGATCGTGCTGATGGCGAACGCGCTCACTCCTGCCGACGTCAGCCGGCTCACCTTCTACGCCTGCGTCGTCGCCGCCTACAGCGCGGCCGCCTACAGCCCCTACCGGCCGGCGGCGACGGCCACGCTCGCGCTGGCCGTGCTCCTCACCTTCGTGATCGGGAAGTCGGTACCGCACACGCCCTTCGGCGTCGATCCGACCGTGCCCACCCAGTACGTGCCGCTGATGATCTCCGCGCCGCTGGTCGTGGCCACGGTCGGGCTGCGCAGCTGGAAGGTGCGGGCGGCCGAGAGCCGGCTGCGGCTGGCGGAGGTGGAGCGCCGGCAGGCCGAGGCGCTGCGCAGTGCCGTGGAGCACGAACGGGCCCGGATCGCCCGGGAGTTGCACGACGTCGTGACACACAATGTCAGCGTGATGGTCATCCAGGCCGGCGCCGCCCGTAAGATCATGGACAGTTCGCCCGAGCAGGCGCGCGAGGCGCTGCTCGCGGTGGAGGCGGGCGGCCGTACGGCGATGGGGGAGCTGCGGCAGGTGATGGGGCTGCTCACGATGGACGACCCGGAGGAGACGGAGCTGGAGCCGCAGCCGGGTCTGGAACGGCTCGGCCCCCTGATCGACCGGACCCGCGGCACCGGCACCCCCGTCGAGCTGTCGGTCTCCGGAACGGTCCGGCCGCTGCCCGGCGGGGTCGAGCTGACCGCCTACCGCGTCGTGCAGGAAGCGCTCACCAACACCCTGAAACACGCGGCCGGTTCGCGGGCGGACGTACGCGTCGACTACGCCGAGCACGAACTGCGCGTCGAGGTCACCGACTCCGGCGGCACCCCAGGACCGGCCGCCGCCACCGGCAACGGGCGCGGACTGGTCGGGCTGCGCGAACGGCTCGCCGTGCACGGCGGCACCCTGAGCAACGGGCCGCGTCCGCTGGGCGGTTACCGGATCCGCGCCCTGATACCCCTGGAGCGCGGGTGAGTTCGCCGACGGGTCCGCCGAGGGTCGTCGTCGCCGACGACCAGGCCCTGGTGCGCACCGGCTTCCGGCTGATCCTCGCCGCCGACGGCATCGAGGTCGTCGCCGAGGCCACGGACGGCAGCGAGGCGGTGGCCGCGGTACGGCGCACCCGGCCCGACGTCGTCCTGATGGACATCCGGATGCCCGAGCTGGACGGCCTGGAGGCGACCCGCCGGATCCTCGCCGCCCCCGACCCGCCGCGCATCCTCATGCTGACCACCTTCGACCTCGACCGGTACGTGTACGCGGCGCTGTCCGCCGGGGCCAGCGGCTTTCTGCTGAAGGACGTGACGCCCGAGCACCTCACGGCCGCCGTCCGCACGGTCCGGTCCGGTGACGCGCTGCTGGCGCCCGCCATCACCCGCCGCCTCGTCGAACGGTTCGCCCGGGCCGGTGCCGACACCGCCGCCCTGCACCGCGACCTCGCCCACCTCACCCCCCGCGAACTCGACGTCCTGCGGCTGCTCGCCCAGGGCCTGTCCAACGCCGAGATGGCCGCCCGCCTCCACCTCTCCGAGGCCACCGTCAAGACCCACGTCTCCCGTGTCCTCGGCAAACTCTCCCTGCGCGACCGCGCCCAGGCGGTAGTCGTCGCCTACGAGACGGGACTGGTCACTCCGGGCGCCCGTTGAGACAGGGCCCTGTCCGGCAGGGCAGCCGCGGCCCGGCGGCCGCCGCGGAACCGGGCGCGGCCGGGCGACTGCTCCCGCACCCCCGATGACCTGGGCAGCCGGCCCGCGTCTCTGGTGCTCATCTTCATATGTAGATACTGTCTCCGTATGAGACAGCCCTTCGTCACTCGTTTCTCCGTGTATCCGGTGGCAGGCCGGGACTCGATGCTGCTCAACCTCTCCGGTGCGCACGCCCCGTACTTCACCCGCAACGTCGTGGTCGTCGAGGACTCCGAGGGCCGTACGGGGCTCGGTGAGGTGCCCGGCGGGGAGGCGATCACCCGGACCCTGCGGGATGCCGGGCCGCTGGTCGTCGGCTCCCGGCTGGGCGACTACCAGCGGGTGCTGCGGGCCATGGGGGAGGAGTTCGCCGGGCGGGACGCCGGTGGCCGCGGGGAGCAGACCTACGACCTGCGCACCACCGTGCACGCCGTCACCGCCGTCGAGTCCGCCCTGCTCGACCTGCTCGGCCAGCACCTGGAGGTGCCCGTCGCCGCCCTGCTCGGCGACGGCAGGCAGCGCGACTCGGTACGCGTCCTCGGCTACCTCTTCTACGTCGGCGACCCCGACCGCACCGACCTGGACTACCTGCGCGAACCCGGTTCGGACGTGCCCTGGTACCGGATCCGCCGCGAGGCGGCCCTCACCCCGGAGTCGATCGTCCGGCAGGCCGAGGCGGCCTACGACCGCTACGGCTTCCGTGACTTCAAGCTCAAGGGCGGAGTCCTGGCGGGCGCCGAGGAGGTCAAGGCCGTACAGGCGCTGAAGCAACGCTTCCCCGAGGCCCGGATCACCCTCGACCCCAACGGCGCCTGGACCCTGCGCGAGGCCGTCGAGCTGTGCCGTCCGCTGCTGGGCACGCTCGCCTACGCCGAGGACCCCTGCGGGGCCGAGGGCGGCTACTCCGGGCGCGAGATCCTCGCCGAGTTCCGCCGGGCCACCGGGCTGCCCACCGCGACCAACATGATCGCCACCGACTGGCGGCAGCTCACCCACGCCCTCGCCCTGCAGTCGGTGTCGATCCCGCTCGCGGACCCGCACTTCTGGACCATGCGGGGGTCGGTGCGGGTGGCGCAGCTCTGCCACGAGACGGGGCTGACCTGGGGCTGCCACTCCAACAACCACTTCGACATCTCGCTGGCCATGATGGCCCACTGCGGTGCCGCGGCCCCCGGCGAGTACAACGCCCTGGACACGCACTGGATCTGGCAGGAGGGACAGGAGCGCCTCACCGTGGAACCGCCGAGGATCACCGGCGGCGAGGTCGCCGTCACCGATGCCCCCGGCCTCGGCGTCCGCCTCGACATGGACCGGCTGCTCGCGGCCCACGCCCTCCACGAGGAGCAGGGCCTCGGCGCGGGTCGGGACGACGCGGCCGGGATGCAGTACCTCGTGGAGGGCTGGAGCTTCGACGCCAAACGGCCCTGCCTGGTGCGGTGAGCCGTCAGGCGCCCCGCGTCGCCGGGACGACCTGCTCGGCCGAGGCCGTGGTGTGGCCGGCCGCCCTGAGCGTCCCTTGCTGCCGGGGCGTGCGCAGCAGGACCACCGCGACCAGGGCGGCCAGCAGCGTCAGACTGCCCGCCGTGATCAGGCACAGGCGCATTCCGTCCAGGAAGGAGTCGCCGAGCGCGCCCATCGTCTGCCCGGTCCGCGCGCCCAGGTCCAGCCCGGCGACCGCGCCCAGACCGTCCGCCTGCGCGACCGAGACGACCCGGTCCTGCGTCGCGCCGGTGACCCCCGCGTCGGTGAGGTGACCCGGCAGCGCGTCGAGGGCCCGGGTGGTGAGCAGCGCACCCAGGACGGCCGGGCCGAGGGCGCCGCCGACCTGCCGGAAGGCGTTGTTGCCCGCGGCGGCCATGCCGGCCAGGTGGTACGGCACGGAGGCCACCGCGGTCGCGGTCATCGGCGTCATCACGAAGCCCATCCCGACACCCAGCAGCGCGAGCCGCCAGGCCGCCGAGCCGAACGAGGTGTCGACGGCGAGACCGGTCAGCGCGAACTGGGCGGCGGCGACCAGCAGCAGACCGCCGGTGATCATCACCCGTGCCGATATCCGGTGCATCAGCCGCCCGGCCGGCCCGCCGACCAGCAGGGCCGCCCCGGTGACCGTCAGCAGCCGCCACGCCGCCGCCATGGTGTCGAGCCGCTGCACCATGCCGAAGTAGAGGCTGAGCACGAAGAAGAACCCGATGAGCGCCAGGAAGCTGGTCATCGCGACCAGCGTGGTGGCGGTGAAGGCGGGGCTGCGGAACAGGCTCAGGTCCAGCATCGGGCTGTCGCTGCGCCGCTCCGCCAGCACGAACCCGGCACCGGCGACCACGGCCGTGAACAGCGCCACCATCACCTTGACGTCGGTGAACGAGCCCGCTCCGCCCTCGATCACGCCGTACACCAGCGCGGTGACCGCGAGCGTGGCGGTGAGCTGGCCGGGCCAGTCCAGGCGGCGCCCGTGCGGTGCCCGCGAGTCGGGCAGCTGCCGGGCCGCGACGGCGACGGCCAGGAGTGCGACGGGAACGCTCGGCAGGTAGACCCAGCGCCAGGAGAAGTGCTGGACGACCACACCGGCGATCAGCGGACCGACGGCCAGGGCCGCCATCAGGCAGGTGGCCCAGACACCGATGAACTTGCCGCGCTCCCGGTGGTCCGGCACCGCATGGCTGATCAGCGCCAGCGTGGTCGGCAGCAGCGCGGCCGCGCCGACGCCGGCCAGGGCCTGTCCGGCCCAGACGACCTCGATCGAGTGCGCGCACAGGGCGGTGACCGCGCCCGCCGCCGAGAACAGCAGGCCCGCCTGGAACACCTTCTTGCGCCCGTGGACGTCCCCGAAGACGCCCGCGGTCAGGATGAACGCGGCCATCGGCAGCACGAACGCGTCCTGCACCCACGACAGCTGGGAGGTCGAGGCGTTCAGCGCGGCCTGCAGGGCGGGCAGGCTCACGGAGACGGTGGTGACCGGAAGATAGGCGACGAAGACGCCCAGGCAGGCCATCACGATGGTGGCCGCCCGTCGCTCGACCGGCCCGCTCGCCGGTGTCGTGACGTTCACGGAGATACTCCTTCGCGGCGCACCGCACCGCGGTCGAAGGCCACCGGCGTGTCCGGCGGCCTGTGTCGTACGGGTGTCCGAGGGGAAACCCGCCGCCACAGCATCCGGTCTGCACACCCGCAACCACCAACCAAGAGGCCCTCCGGCTGTCAAAACCTCCATCCCGCCCGTCTCCGCGTGACAGACTTCCGCCATGCTCGACATCGTGGACAGAAAGATCCTCCGTGCCCTGCAGTGCGCGCCCCGGCTGCCCTTCCGCCGGATCGGCGAGGTGGCCGGTGTCTCCGAGCAGACCGCGGCCCGCCGCTACCAGGCGCTGCGCCGCAGCGGCACGCTGCGCGTGCTGGGACTCGTCAACCCCCGGGTGTACGGCTCCGCGCAGTGGGTGGCCCGGGTCCGCTGCCGCCCGGACCGGGTCGGCCCGCTGGCCGACGCCCTGGCCCGGCGCCCCGACATCTCCTATGCCCATCTGGCATCGGGCGGTTCGGAGATCTTCTGCGTGATCCGCTCGCCGCTCGACACGGAGCGCGACGACGCCCTCTTCCGGCAGCTGCCGAGGTCCGCCTCGGTCCTGAACGTCAGCGTCGACCTGCTCCTGCACGAGTACGGCGCTCCCGGCACCGCAGAGTGGACCGGCTACGGGGACAGCCTCGACGCCGAGCAGGTACGGCTGCTCACGGCGGAACGGCCGCCGCCCGCCGCCGCGCCCCCGCCGCCTCCCGCGGAGGAGGACGCCCCGCTGCTCGACGCCCTCGCCGAGGACGGCCGTACCACCCACACCCGCCTTGCCGACCGCACCGGCTGGTCGTCGGCCCGGGTGGCTCGTCGGCTGGAGGCGCTGGAGAGCTCCGGCACCCTCGAATACGAGGTCGAACTGCTGCCGGAGCACCTGGGTTACCCCCTCAACGCCACCGTCTGGCTGCGGGTGGCCCCCGCCCATCTGGAGCGGGTCGGCGAGGAGTTCGCCCGCCACGAGGAGGTCCCGTTCGCCGGGGCCGTCACCGGCGAGTACAACCTGCTGGTCAGCGTCGTCGCCCGGGACCCCGACGACTTCTACCGCTACCTGACCACGCGCGTCGCCGCGACCTCGGGCATCGACGGCTACAGCGTCAGCATGCGGGCCCGCCCCCTCAAGAAGGCGGCATCCCTCATCTCCCGGGGCCGGCTGGTGCCGGCGGCGCCTGTCTGAGCGCTCCGCCGGAAGTGCCGCGATATGCCGTGTGTCGGCTGCGGCGCCGCCGTGGCTGGTCGCGCCCACGCGGCGGAGCCGGATACTGACACAGCCCCGCGCCCCTTACGGGGCGCTGCCGAACCGCAGCGGACTTTGCCGGACCCGCTCAGACGGAACTCACGGTGCTCTCGATGCCCCCGGCGGCCACGACCGACACGGGCAGCCGCCGTACCCCGTGCATCAAAAGGCCCGGTGCCCACTCCAGGTCGGCCTCGGCCACGGCCAGGCTCAGGCCCGCCACCCGTCGTACGAACGCGGTGACCGCGACCTCGGCCTCCATCCGGGCCAGCGGGGCGCCCAGGCAGTGGTGGACGCCGTGGCCGAAGGCGAGATGGCCGCCGGCCGGACGGTCCGGGCGGAAGGCGTCCGGGTCCTCGAACCGGGCCGGGTCACGGTCGGCCGCGGCCAGCGACACCAGCAGCATGTCGCCGCGCCGCACCGGCACCTCGCCCACCCGCAGGTCCTCGGTGGCGAAACGCTCGGTCGCCGTCAGCACCGGCCCGTCCAGCCGCAGGAACTCCTCGACCGCCCCCGGGATCAGCCCCGGATCTGCGCGCAGCGCCTTGAGGAGCTCCGGCTGCCGGGCGAGGCCGAGGAGCACCGCGCCGATCAGGTTCGCGGTCGTCTCGTACCCGGCGATCAGGAGCAGGAAGGCCATGCCGACCAGCTCCGGGTCGGTGAGCCGGTCGTCGCCGGTGTCAGTGGCCAGCGCGCTCAGCAGGTCCGGTCCGGGCTCGGCCCGCTTCCCGGCGATCAGCTCCGCCAGATACCCGCTCATCCATACGTAGGCCTCCACCCGGTCCGAACCGGCGACCGGGGCCACGATCTGCTCCGAGGCCCAGCGGAACCGGTCCCAGTCGCCCAGCGGCACACCGATCAGTTCGCAGATCACCGAGATGGGGACGCGGGCGGCGAAGCCGTCGACCAGGTCCGGCGCCTCCGCGGCCAGTACGTCGTCCGCCAGCCGGGACGCGATCTCCCGGGTCCGCGGCCGGAGCGCCTCGACCCGCTGCGGGGTGAAGGCACGCGCCACCACCTTGCGCAGCCGGGTGTGGTCGGGCGGGTCCATGGTCAGCATGTAGTCGACCCCGACCTCGTCCCGGACCCCGCTCATCAGCCAGCCGGGCTCAAGGCCTGCGCGCTCGCTGCGCTTGGACACCCGCGGATCGGTGAGCACCTGGCGTGCCGCCTCGTACCCCGTGACGAGCAACTGCGGTGGCGCACCGGCCGGTTCGCAGCGGTGCGCGGCCCCCGACTCCGTCAGCCGCCGCAGCACCGCGTGCGGGTCCGCCTGGAACGCGGACCCTTCCAGTACGGCCCGAAGTGCGGTGCCCTCGCCGCCCGGGGTGTGTGTGGTCATCGAGGTCTCCCGCTTGAACATATTGCTTTCTTCGGCAAGCATTATGGTCAAGTTGGGTACTGTCAAGGAGAGTTCGGAAGCGGCAGTTCCTAGAAGCTGGCCCGTGTTCCGCCGTCGACCGTCACCATCGCGCCCGTGACGTAGGCCGCGGCCGGGGACAGCAGGAACGCGGCGGTACGGCCGAACTCCTCCGGGGTGCCGAGGCGGCGCAGCGGGATGCCGGCGGCCGTGGTGTCGGCGTCGCCGGTGATCGACTGGAGTTCGAGCGCCCGGTCGGTCCCGATGTGGGCCGGGACCAGCCCGACCACCCGGATGCCCCGCGGGCCCACCTCCCCGGCGAGGGTCTTCGCGTAGCCGGCCAGTGCGGGCCGCAGGGCGTTGGAGACGGCGAGGCCGGGGATCGGCTCGTACACCGAGGTCGACAGGACGAAACCGATCACCCCGCCCTCGCCGAGCCGCGCGGCGACGGCCCGCGACAACCGCACCGCGCCGAGGAAGCCCGATTCGAAGGAGGCCCGCCACTGTTCGTCGTCGATGCTGTCCGTGGTGCCCGTCGGCGGGCCGCCGACGCTGATCAGCACGCCGTCCAGCCCCTTGAACGCCTCGTGCGCCGCCGCCGTCAACCGGTCGGGTGTCCCGGCGTCGGCGTTGTCGGCGACCACCCCGACGGCCTGCCCGGGGCCGCCCAGCTCCGCCTCGGCCGCGGCCAGCGAGTGCGTGCTGCGCCCGCTGACCACCACCTTGGCACCGCCGGAGGTCAGTTCGCGGGCGGCGGCCAGGCCCAGACCACGGGTGCCGCCGGTGACGATGTAGACGCGGTCCTTCAGTCCGAGATCCATCTCTGCTCCCGTGTTCCCGATCCGCTCCCGCTACTCCCGTGGTCCGGTCACAGCATGGCCTTCTGCGGCTGGGTGGCCACCACGATGACGGTGGTGGTGTCCGCGGTCAGGGCCGCCTTGAACTCGCGCTGCAGGTCCTCGGTCGTGTCCACGTCGACCGCTCGGCAGCCGAAACCGCGGGCCACACCGGCGATGTCGAGACCGGGCAGGTCGAGGCCGGGCACGCCCGGCGTCTCCTCCAGGACCGCGAACGACTTGAGGATCGAGTACTCCTGGTTGCGCATCACGACGTAGACGACCGGCAGCCGGTGCTGCGCCGCCGTCCAGACGGACTGCACGGAGTACTGGAAGGAGCCGTCGCCGATCAGCCCGACGACCGGCCGGGACACACCCCGCTGCCGGTCGGCGAGGGCCACCCCGACGGCCGCCGGCACGCCCCATCCGATGCCACCGCTGGCGGTGGCGAAGAAGGACCCGGTCCGGGTGGTGGGCAGCCACTCGATCTGCTGGGCCATGGTGGAGGTCGACTCGTTGACGATGACCGCGTCGGTCGGCTTGACGCTGCTCAGGGCGGCATACACCTCCGGCGGGGTCAGCGGGCTGTTCGGTGCCTCCGGGAGCACCCGGGGACGCTCCATCGGCTGCGGGGCGGTCCGGGCCGATCCGTCCTCGACGGTGGCCAGGAGCAGCTCGATCGCCGTCCTGGGGTCGCCCAGCAGGCTGTCGCCCACGCGGGCCGCGGCGGCCACGTCGGGGTTGCCGGTGATCTGCAGGAGCTCGGTGCCGTCGGGCAGGTAGGGGCCCGGGACATAGGGGTAGTAGCGGAAGACCTCCGCACCGATCACGACCACCAGGTCGTGCCCCTCCAGGCGGTCGCTGATGGTCTTGACCGACATACCGAGGGGGCCGCGGAAGAGCGGGTGGTCCTCGGGGAAGGAGGCGCGGTCGAGGAGCGGGGAGCCGTAGACGGCCGCGCGCAGTTTCTCCGCGAGCGCGACGGCCGCGTCCCAGCCGCCGGCCTTGTCGACCTCCGGCCCGAAGACCAGCGCCGGACTGCTGCTGGCCGAGATGCGGTCGGCGAACGTGCGCAGCCGGTCCGGGTCGGGCACCACCCGGTTGCTGAAGGTCCGCATACGGCTGAAGCCGGAGAGCGGGCGCTTCCAGTCGTCCATCGGCACGGACAGGTAGACGGGACCGGCGGGCGGCTGCAGGGCCATCGCATAGGCCCGCAGGAACGCCTCGGGCACGTCCTCGGCGCGGGCGGGCTCGTACGACCACTTGACCCACGGCTTGGGCAGCGTGGTGGCCTCCCGGTTGCCCAGGTAGGGCTCGCCGATCAGCAGTTCCCGGTGCTGCTGGCCGGAGGTGACGATCAGCGGGGTGTTGCCGTGGTAGGCGGCGACCAGGTTGCCGACGGCGTTGCCGAGACCGGCCGAGGAGTGCACGTTGACCAGCGCGGGCCGACCGGTGACCTGGGCGAAGGTGTCCGCCATCGCGATGACGGAGGCCTCCTGCAGGGCGAGTACGTAGGTGAAGTCCTCCGGGAACTCCTGCAGGAACGGCTGTTCGGTGGACCCCGGATTCCCGAAGACGGTGGTGAGTCCGAGGGAACGCAGCAGATCGTAGGTCACGCTTCGGACGGTGGCTTGTGCGGTCATGGCGGCCTGCCAGCTCTCGTGCCGGGCCCGATATCGGGATGATCCGTCCCATCCTGACCCGGGCGCGGTTGCCATGCCTTCCGTCCGATGACTGAAGGGTCTGCTGAAACGACGGGTCCGTGCCGCGCGCGGCCGGATGACCGTGCACCCCGGTTCCGGCGTCAGTCGGATGACCGAAGCCGGGACACCTTGGGCCGTCGGAGTGTGGTGTCAGCCGTTGGGTGCCACGAACACCTTCATGACCTCGGCGGAGCGCAGGGCGTCGATGGCTCGCAGGGCCTCGCCGACCGGGACGATCTCCGTGGTGAGGTCGTCGACGCGGATGTCACCGCGGGCGAGCAGACCGACGGCGTCGTCGAACTCGGAGCCGTACACGAACGACCCACGGATGGTGATCTCCTTGAGCAGGACGGCATCGGGGTCGAAGCCGCCGCCGGGCCCCGCCCCCACGTTGACCAGCACCCCGCCTGGCGCCAGCAGTCGCAGGGCCTCCGCCCGGGCCCCCGCGCTGCCCGAGCACTCGAACACGACGTCCACCGTGGACTCGGCGAGTTCGGCACCCGACTCGGCCGGGCTCAGGGTCAGCTCGGCGCCGGAGGCCTGGCCGAAGCGGCGGCGCTCCGGGGCCGGCTCCACCAGGACGACCCGGCCCGCGCCCCGGTGGACGGCGATACGGCAGGCCAGCTGGCCGATCGGACCGCCGCCGAACACCGCCACGGTGGCGCCCCCCAGGTCACCGGCCAGGACCGCGGCCCGCAGCGCGGTGGCCGTCGGCTCGACCCAGGCGGCCGCCAGGCGCCCCATCGACGCGGGCAGCGCCCGCAGGGTGCCCGGGAAGACGGCCATCCGCCGGGCGAGGGCGCCGTCCGTCTGCAGCCCGAGCGCGGTCTCCATGGTCGCCTGCCGGCAGAAGTTGGGCCGTCCCGAGAGGCAGTACGTGCAGTGGCCGCACACGTTGCCGTTCGGGTTGACGGCGACCCGCTGGCCCACCTTCCAGTCCCCGGCCTCATCGCCCACGCGGGTGATACGGCCCGAGGGTTCGTGGCCCATCACGAAACCGCCGCGGTAGACCTGTGGCAGGTGCGGCGCGTGCAGGTCGCTGCCGCAGATGCCGCACAGGTCGACCTGCACGATCACCTGGTCGGGACGGAGTCCGGGCTCGGGCCTCGACTCCAGCACGATCTTCCGGTCCACACCCAGGACCACCGCTTCCATCACGGCCCTCGCCGCCCTTCCGTCGTCGCCGTGCGCGATTCCGATTCCGCCGCTCTCCGCTGAGGAGCCGAAATGCCCGTCTACATCTGCACCGCAGCGCAGGGAACGCTGACCGGTGGGTCGAAGGCCGCGCTGGCCTCCGAGATCACCCGGATCCATGTGGCGATCAACCATGTGCCGCCGGCCTACGTCAACGTGATCTTCTCCGAGCCGCCGCCGGACAGCGTCTTCGTCGGCGGGGAGCCCGGAGCCCCGCTGATCGTCTCCGGCTGGGTCCGCCGGGGACACCCGCAGGAGGAGGCGACCCGGCTGGCGCTGGAGCTGTCCTCCGCCGCCGCCCGCGTCACCGGCGTACCGGAGAGCCACGTCATGGTCGTGCTCCAGGACGGCCCCGCCCGCTCCGCCGTGGAAGGCGGCCTGGTCCTGCCCGAACCGGGCGAGGAGAAGGAGTGGCTGGCCCGGCGGGGCGACTCCTGACCCTGCGGTTCGGCAGCGCCCTGAAGGGGCGCGGGGCCGCATCGAATGTGCGGCTGCCGCAGCGACGGGGGTCCCCCGGGTTCGAGCGAAGCCGAGAACTCGGGGGAGCGACCCGCCACGACGGCGCCGCAGTCCACCGACGGCATGTCGCGGCATGTCCGGTGGAGCGCTCAGTGCACCGAGTTGCCCATGGGACAACGCCTTCATGACCGTGTGCCCGGCGGCAGCCCCCTGCCGCCGGGCACACGGCCGTCCCCGGTGGGCCGTCCGCTGCGCGGCCCTCGTCGGTCGTCGGTTACGCGGCCTTGAAACGGGCGGTGACGGTGGCCACCCGCTTGCCCTGGTAGACGGCGGCGGCGCGGGCGGTGTCGTCGACGGGGATCGCGCCCTGTCCGTTGACGTGGCTGGTGCCGTAGGGGTTGCCGTCCACGAACTTCACCGGGTCGGTGTAGCCCGGGGTGACGAGGATGCCGCCGAAGTGGTGGACGGAGTTGTAGAGCGCGAGCAGCGTGGACTCCTGGCCGCCGTGCGCGCTGGCCGTGGCGGTGAAGCCGCTGTAGACCTTGTCGGCCAGCTTGCCCTGCGCCCACAGCCCGCCGAGCGTGTCGATGAACTGCTTCAGCTGGCTGGCGATGTTGCCGAACCGGGTGGGGCTGCCGAAGACGACGGCGTCGGCCCACTCGATGTCGGCCTGGGTGGCGATCGGGATGTCCTTGGTGGCCGCGGCATGGGCCGACCAGGCGTCGTTGCTCGCGATGGCCTCCTCGGGCGCGAGTTCGGACACGCGCAGCAGCCGTACCTCCGCACCCTCCTTGCGGGCGCCGTCGGCCACGGCCTCGGCCAGCTCGTGGACGGTACCGGTCGACGAGTAGTAGATGACCGCGATCTTGGGAGACATGGGGAGTTCCTCTCGCTGTTCTGCGCTCTGGACGGCGGACGCCGCCTCGGTCTTCTGGGCGGCGGACGCCGCAGGATGGGCGGTGGCGGACAGGGTGAGCCGCAGCAGACGCGCCGCGAGGCCCTTCGCCGCGGTCAGCCCGTGGCGGTACCGGTCGACGGTCGCCGAGGCCGAGATCTTCAGTGAGCCGTCCTCGACGGACAGGGAGTCCACCGTCAGCTCGACCGGCGCGCGGTGCCCGCGGACCGTGAGGTGACCCTCGACGACCCAGGCGCCGCCCGTGCCGCGGCTCACCCCGGTCGACTCGAACCGGATCCCGGGGTGGCGATCCGCGTGCAGGAACGCGGCGGAGCGCACGTGCTCGTCACGGCGTGGCGTCCCGGTGTGGAAACTGCCCGCCTCGATCACGGCGTGCGCGGTCGACCGGGTGACCGGCTCGGCGATCGTGATGCTCGCCGACTCCACCCGGAAGGTGCCGTTCACCTTGCCCAGACCGAACATGTGCCGCGTGGTGAAGCCGATGGACGACCGCTCCGGATCGACCGTGTAGGTCCCTGCGGGGGGCAGTTCGACGCTCATGCCCTTCTGGCCTCTCGGTTGGCGTCGCGCGGCTGGTCCGCTGCGGCGCTGTTGCTTGCCTTGGCAAGTATCTTGGACCGCATCGAAATGCTTTGTCAAGCAAGTAATCGTGTGCTTCAGTGGTGGGGCAGGACGAGGTAGGGAGGTCAACACGTGTCAACGCGGTCGCCGGAGCCCACGTGCCCACTGAACAGTGACGAGGAGCGCCTCTGGCGTGCGCTGCAGCGGATGATGGTGGCTCTTCCGCGGGCACTCGACGAGGATCTGGTCTGCGCGACGGGACTGTCGATGACGCAGTACCAGATCCTGGCCAAGCTCTCCGAGGCCGACGGCGGCAGTCTGCGGATGACCGAACTGGCCACGGCGGCGGCGCTGTCCGCGAGCCGCATCACCCGGGTGGTGGAGAGCCTGCAGGACCACGGCCTGGTGACCAAGCGCCGCCACTGCACGGACGCCCGCGGGTACGTGGCCGAGCTGACCGAGGCCGGCCGGCTGCGGCTGGCCGACGCCTATCCGGCGCATCTCGCCAGCGCGCGCAGGCGCGTCATGGACCAGCTGGACCCCGCCCTGGTCCAGCGGCTGGCCGAGCAGATGCAGTCGGTGGCCGACCCGCTCGCCTCCTCCTGCGAACGCGGCGCGGCGCGCCGGGAGGACTCCGCACACCCGAAGAGCCCTGCGGCCGGGAACGGTGCCGGGTACGAGGAGCCGCCCGGCTGCCCGGACGCCGCGGGCTACCGCGAAGCAGTCGTTTGACCCAAGCCGGGGGGCGGTGCCGGTGCGCAGCATGGTCTCTTCCGGCACGCCCACCTTCTCCGGAGGCCCCCATGCTGAAGGGCTACACCTACCCGCTGTCGCCGCGCGGAGAGGCGAACCTCGCCTCCGCCCCGCCCTGGCACTACGCCGGTGACATCGTCGGCGTCGAGTTCTGGACCGACCCGGCGGCCGCCGCGGCGACCCTCCCGGAGGGCCTGACACCCGACACCGGGTCCGGCGGGCGGGTGGTGGCGCTCTTCGTCGACTGGCAGTTCTCCGCGGGACACGACGAGTACCTCGACCCGGTGCGCAGCCAGTACCGCGAGTTCATGCTGCTGGTGGACGCCAGGTTCGGGGGCGAGCCGGTCTCCTGGTGCCCGTACATCTACGTCGACAACGACCTCGCCCTGGCCCGCGGCTGGGTGCAGGGTTTCCCGAAGAAGCTGGGCTCGGTGGCCCAGACCCGCGTCTTCGCCTCGCCCGGCCAGGCCTCGCCGTCACTCGCCGCCGGCGGGAGGTTCGGCGCGTCCCTGTCGGCGGCCGGGCACACCCTCGCCGAGGCGCGGGTCACCCTGGAGCAGCCGGCGGGCGACCCCGCGGCGCTGTTCCGGCCCACGGTCAACCTCCGGCACTTCCCGACGCTGACCGCCGGCCAGTACGACAAGCCCGCCGTGCACGAGCTGGTCATGGCGGAGTTCGACGACCGGCAGCTCGCCGACGTCTGGGTCGGCTCCGGCGACATCAGCCTGTTCCCGGCGCGTGGTGAGGAGCTGGCGGACCTGGCCCCGGTGCGCACCGGCACCGGCTTCCGGGCCTCGATGTCCTACTCCGTGACGGACGTCCGCCTGCTGGGCGAGTAGCCGGACCGGACCGGGAGCGCCCGCACCACCGCACCACCGCCGCAACGAAAGGAAGTTGATGCACACCATCGCCGACCTCATAGTCGACGGCCTGCGGGACGCGGGCGTCTCCCGGATCCACGGACTGCCCGGCGACTCGCTCAACGGACTGACCGACGCCCTGCGCAGGAACCCCTCGGTGACCTGGGAGCACTACCGGCACGAGGAGGCGGCGGCGTTCGCCGCCGCGGGCGAGGCCGCGGTCACCGGCTCGCTCGCGGTCTGCGCCGGCAGCTGCGGACCGGGCAACCTCCACCTGGTCAACGGGCTGTTCGAGGCCCAGCGCAGCCGCCTCCCGGTGCTCGCGATCGCCGCGCACATCCCCGGCTCGGAGATCGGCACCGGCTACTTCCAGGAGACCCACCCCCAGGAACTGTTCCGGGAGTGCAGCGACTTCTGCGAACTGGCCGCCACGCCCGAGCAGTTCCCCCGCCTCCTCGACATCGCCCTGCGCACCGCCGTCGAGCGCAGCGGGGTGTCCGTCCTCGTGGTCCCGGGCGACGTGCTGCTGCACCGGCTCGACCACCCGCGCAAGGCCGCCACCGTCCGGCCCGCCAAGCCGGTGGTGCGTCCCGCCGACGAGGAGATCGAGCGCGCCGCGGCCCTGCTGAACGACTCGGAACGGATCACGATCCTGGCCGGCGCGGGCTGCGCCGGCGCCCACGACCAACTGGTGCGCCTCGCCGGGGCGTTGCACGCTCCGGTCGTCCACACCATGCGCGGCAAGGAGCACGTCGAGTACGACAACCCGTACGACGTCGGCATGACCGGGCTGCTCGGCTTCACCTCCGGCTACCGTGCGACGGAGCAGTGCGACACGCTCCTGATGCTCGGCACGGACTTCCCCTACCGGCAGTTCCTGCCCGAGCACGCCACCACCGTGCAGGTGGACGTGCGCGGCGAGCAGATCGGCAGACGCACCCGGGTGGACCTGCCGCTCGTCGGCACCGTCCGGGACACCGCCGAGGCCCTGCTCCCGAAGCTCGCCCCCAGGACCGGCTCCCGGCACCTCGACACGGCACGCGAGCACTACACCGGCGCCCGCGCCGCCCTGGACCGGCTCGCCGTCGACGACCACGACCGGACCCCGGTCCACCCGCAGTACCTGGCCCGGGTCGTCGACGAACTCGCAGACGACGACGCGGTGTTCGTACCGGACGTGGGCTCGCCGGTGATCTGGTCGGCGCGCTATCTGACCATGAACGGCCGCCGCAGGCTGATCGGTTCGTTCACGCACGGCAGCATGGCGAACGCGCTGCCCCAGGCGATCGGCGCCCAGTCCGCCTTCCCGGACCGGCAGGTGATCGCGCTCTCCGGGGACGGGGGACTGGCCATGCTGCTCGGCGACCTGATCACCCTGAGACAGCAGCGGCACCCGGTGAAGATCGTGGTCTTCAACAACGGAGCCCTGAGCTTCGTGGAGCTGGAGATGAAGGCCGAGGGCATGGTGAACTTCGGGACCGACCTCGACAACCCGAACTTCGCCGACGTCGCGACCGCCCTGGGCATCCACGGCCGCCGGGTGGAGCACCCGGCCGACCTGGGCGAGGCGCTGCGCACCGCGTTCGCCCACCCGGGCCCCGCCCTGGTGGAGGTGATGACCGCCCGGCAGGAGCTGTCCGTCCCGCCCACGGTCAAGTTCGACCAGGTCAGGGGCTTTGCTCTCTACGCCGCCCGTACCGTGCTGTCCGGGCGCGGTGACGAACTCCTCGAACTGGCCCGCACGAACGTCGTGCGCCACCTGCCCTGAGGCACGGGCCCCGGGGCCCTAGGCGGGGTCCGGGGAGCCGGGGCCGGTGAGCCCGATCAGGCTCATCACGGCCTCCCGGACGCCCTCCAGGTCGTACTCGCCCAGCGGGACCCCCGAGGCGCGTGAGTGCTTGGTGACCCCGACGAACGCACCGAACGCCATCGAGAGCAGCACCTGCGGATCACCGGCGCGGACGGCACCGGCCGCCTGCGCCGCCCGCAGGATCTCCACCAGTTCGGCGTTGAGCCGGTCGACGACCTCGTACGCCTGCGGCCGCAGGTACGAGCCGTGCACCTGGTGTTCGAGGAACGAGAACGCCTGGGGATAGGCCAGGGCGAACGCGACCTGATGCTGCCAGACGAGGCCGATCGCGGTCACCGGATCGGCCTCGCGCACGGCGTCGGTCACCACGGTGTCGGCGAACGCGGCCTTCGCCTCGGTGAAGACCGCCTCGCCCAGCGCCTGCTTGTTGGGGAAGTAGCGGTAGATCGTGCCCACCGCGACCCCGGCCCGGGCGGCGATCTCGGGCACGTTGGTGCCGTCCCAGGTGCGCTCGTCGAACAACTCCAGTGCGGCGTCCATCACTTTGCCGCGCAGGGGCGTCTCGTCGGCCGTCGCAGCGGGGGGCATGGTCACCAGTGAAACTTCGTTCAGTCACTCGATCTTGTCAAGGCGGAGGGGTAGGGTGCGGAGTGAATGAAAATTCATTCACTCCGTTGTCCATTCCATCACTCGTTATGAGGAGCGCGCCGATGAAGCGCTACGGCCACTGGATCGCAGGCGTGGAAGTCGACCCGGCATCCGGTCACTGGCTGCCGTCCACCTCTCCCGGACAGGACGAGGTCGTGCACGAGATCGCCCTCGGCGACGCCACCGACGTGGCGCGGGCCGTCTCGGCGGCGGCCGGGGCGGTCGACGGCTGGTGGAACCGGCAGCCGGTCGAACGGGGGCGGGTGCTGGCCGCCGTCGCGGAGCGGCTGCGCGACGAGGCCGCCGTTCTGGCGGAGCTGGAGTCGGCCGAGACCGGCAAGCCCGCCTGGCAGTCCCCGCTGGAGGTGGAGGGCGCCGCCCGCTACTTCGAGTTCTACGCCGGGCTGGTCAACCTGCCAGGCGGCGAGGTGGTGAACATAGGGCCGGGCTTCCACGCGTACACCCGGCGCGAGCCGCTCGGCGTGGTCGGTGTCATCACTCCGTGGAACGCGCCCCTGAACCAGGCGGCCCGCTCCATCGCCCCGGCCCTCGCGGCCGGCAACGCCGTGGTGGCCAAGCCGTCCGAGTTCACCTCGGCCACCACGCTCCGGCTGGCCCGGATCGCCACCGAATGCGGTCTGCCCGACGGCGTCCTGAACGTCGTCACCGGCACGGGAGACACCGTGGGGGCGGCGGTCGTCGGCCATCCCGGGGTCCGCAAGGTGGCGTTCACCGGGTCGGTCCGCGCCGCCCGCGAGATCGGCCGGATCGCCGCGGACCGCGTCATCCCGCTCACGCTGGAGCTGGGCGGCAAGTCGGCCAACGTCGTGTTCGCGGACGCCGACCTCGCCAGGGCCGCCCAGGGAGCCGTCGAGGCGTTCCTGCCCAACGGCGGCCAGTCCTGCATGGCGGGTACCCGGCTGCTGGTCGACGCGCGGATCCACGACGAGTTCGTCGCGGCCGTACGGACCGTGCTGACGCACATCACCCCGGGGGAGACCTACGGGCCGGCGATCACCCGCGTCCAGTACGACAAGGTCAACGAGTACTTCAAGATCGCCGAGCAGGACGGCGCCACCCTCCTCACCGGCGGCCGGCCGACCGGGGACGGCTGGACCTTCGAGCCGACCGTCTACACGGACGTCACCCCGGACATGCGCATCGCCCGCGAGGAGATCTTCGGTCCGGTGCTCGCCGTGCTGCGCTTCGAGGGCGAGGAGGAGGCGGTGGCCCTCGCCAACGACTCCGACTACGGCCTGGTCGCGGCCGTCTGGACCGGTGACGTGACCCGCGCCCACCGGGTGGCCGCCCGTCTGCAGGCCGGGCAGGTCTACGTCAACGCCTATCCGCCCGGCATGATGGTCGAGGGCCCGTTCGGCGGCTACAAGAACAGCGGGTACGGCCGCGAGAAGGGCCTGGAGGCGCTGCACCACTACACCCAGACCAAGTTCGTCGCCGTGCGCCTCCAGGAGGACCAGCAGGTGTGGTGACCCGGCGGCCGGCGGCCGCACCCGTTCTGGAACCATCCTTTCGGAAATCGACGAAAGGTGGACACCGATGGTCACGGCCTACGACGCGGAGCACAGCCGGGGCCCGGCCTTCGCGCAGCTCCTGCTGTCCAGCCACGAGCGGCTGACCGGCACCCCCTTGTGCCCCACCGCGTTCCAGGACGCGGGCGAGGCGGCCCACTGGCTCTACGCAAGCGCACCCTTCGGGCTGCTCGCGCACGGCGCCGGGCCGGATCCGGTCTTCGTCTACGCGAACACCACCGCCCAGCAGTGCTTCGAGTACCCGTGGGAGGAGTTCGTGGGGCTCCCGTCCCGGCTGTCCGCCGACCCGGACGCGCAGGGCGACCGGGACGCCTTCGTGCGCTCGGTGGCGACCCGCGGATACGCCTCCGGCTACCGGGGGTTGCGGATCGCCGGGTCCGGCCGGAGGTTCTGGATAGAGGACGTCACCATGTGGAACCTCCTTGAGGCGGACGGGTCCTGTCACGGCCAGGCGGCGGTGTTCCGTTCCTGGAGCGAGGTCTGACCATCGTCGGCGCTGAGATCGTCGCACAGGACCGAGCGCCTCGGTCAGGGGCTGTCCGGCCGGCCGCCGAACAGCCCCTGACATGGACCGGAAGGTGGGGATCGGGTTGAGATTCCTTGCTTGAGCACGCTATTCTGCTCAAATGAGCGCAGAAGACCCGCTGACCGCCCAGGAAGAACGCTTCTGGCGCGCCCTGATGCGCGTCATCGTCGCGCTGCCCCGTTCACTCGACGACGACCTGCTGCGGACCACAGGGCTCACGCTCACCGAGTACGTCGTCCTGATGAACCTCTCCGAGGCCGAGAACCAGGAACTCCGCATGGCGGACCTGGCCTCGGCCACCGCCCTGTCGGCCAGCCGCATCACCCGTGTCGTGGACGCGCTGCAGAGCCGCGGCCAGGTCGTCAAGCGGCGCTACGAGGGGGACGCCCGCGGCAATGTCGCGACGCTCACCCCGGAGGGGCTGAAGCGGCTCCGGGACGCCTACCCCGTGCACCTGGCGAGCGCCCGCAAGCGGGTCATGGACCTGCTCGACGGCCGGTCGGTGCCCGCCATGGTCCGGCAGTTCGAAGCGGTGGTCGAGAAGCTCGACTGAGCCGCCCAGCCGAAGCCTCCCGCTAATATACAAATGTCAAACAGTCGTTCCTGTGCGGCTCCGGCCGGACCACGACCCCGGGGAGAAGCCATGCAGGAGCGACCTCGGCCGAGACCGCCGGCATGACCTCGGGACCGCAGGGGCGGGAGACCTGGGCCCGGCTGCGCCGGCAGTTGTGGCGACCGCCGCGCGCCCACGGGGAGCAGCCGCGACACCGGGTGGTCGGCCCGCTGGAACTGTTCTACGACCTGATCGTGGTCGTCCTGGTGGCCCAGGCCGCGCACCACCTGGCGGACCATCTCACCTGGCACGGGCTCGGCGAGTTCGCGGTGGTCTTCGCGCTGGTGTGGATCGCCTGGCTGAACGGCACGCTCCACCACGACCTGCACGGCCACGACGACGCCCGGGGCCGCAGCCTCTTCCTCCTGCAGATCCTCGTCCTCGTCCCGCTGGGCGCGTTCATCCCCAAGGCCGGCGGCGCGGAGGGCGCCCATTTCGCGGTCAACGCCGGGATCCTGTTCGCGGTCCTGGCCGTGCTCTGGTTCCTGGCCGGACGCGGCAGCTCCGCGGAGTTCCGCAAGCCCACCCGGATGTACGTCATCGGAACGGCGGCCTGCGCGGCCGTCCTCCTCGGGAGCGCCGGACTGCCCGCCGACACCCGGCTGCTGACCTGGGGGCTGCTGGTCCTCGCCTACCTCGGCGGGTTCGCGTGGATGACCCTGGCGGCCGCTCCGGCCCAGGAGTCGGCGCTCGCCCTCACCGAGGCGCTCGTCGAGCGGTTCGGGCTGCTCATCATCATCGTGCTCGGCGAGACCGTGACGGGCGTCGTGGACGGCCTCGCGAGCGAGCCGACCACCGCCATGAGCCTCGCGGTCGCACTGGTGGCCGTGGTGGTCGGCTTCGGCGCCTGGTGGACGTACTTCGACTTCGCCGGCCACCGGCCGCCCCGGCGCACGCGCACGGTGACCGCCGGGTGGATGCTCACCCATCTGCCGCTCACGGCGGCGGTGACCGCCATGGGCGCCGCGATGGTCGGCCTGGTCGAGCACGCCCACGCCGGCCGGACGCCCGCCGCCACCGCCTGGGTGCTGTGCGGGGGCGTGGCCGTCGTCCTCACCGGGACGATGCTGCTGGCCACCGGCCTGGAGGCCTGGCGGGACGAGCGGGACCTCTACCGGCCGCTCGCCCGCACCAGCCTGGCCGTTGCCCTCGTGGTCGTGGCCCTGGGCGCCGCACGTCCCGCACCCCTGCTCCTCGGACTCGCCCTCGTCGCCCTCCTCGGCATCCCCTGGGGACTCGCCGTGGCCCACCGGCTGGGCCGCGACGAGACGACGGTCCTCTGAACGCACGCGCGCGGCCAGGGCGGCACCCGAGAACCGCCGACGCCCTCAACTCCCGTACGAGCGCCGGGCGATGAGCTCCGCGATCATGATGGTGGTGGCGTTGGTCACCGTCGACGGCACCTCGGGCATGATCGAGGCGTCCACCACCCGCAGCCCCGCCAGCCCCTTGACCGCACCGGACTCGTCCACGACGGCCCACCGGTCCTCGGGCCCGCCCATCGGCACCGTCGACGTCGGATGCCCGTAGGTGGCGATGCCGCTCTCGATCGCCGCCGCCAGTTCGTCGTCGCCCACGGCCGTGCCCGGCACCAGTTCCGCCGCCACCGCACCGGCGAGCGGCGCGCTGCCCGCGAGGCGGCGGACCAGCCGTACGGCCTCCAGCATGCGACGACGGTCCCGGTCCGTCGCCAGGTAGTTGTCGTCGATGACCGGGGCGTCGTAGGGGTCACGGCCGGCCAGCCGCACCGAGCCGCGCGACTCCGGCCGGGTGAGGGCGGCGGACATCACCATCGCGCCGCCGGTCGGGCTGAAGGAGCCGTCCAGCAGGTGCACGCCGACGACGGCGAGGTCCAGTTCACCGGGGCTCGCCTCGCGCGAGGCGAGCCAGAGATGGGCGGCGAAGGCGGACGTCATCGTCTGTTGCTCGGGCGCGAGCGCGAACAGCGAGTGGAAGAACGGGTGGTCCTGGAGCCGGCGGCCGACGGGCAGGTCGGCGACCACCTCGATGCCGAGGCCCCGCAGGTCCGCGGCCGGGCCGACGCCGGAACGCAGCAGGATGGCCGGGCTGCCGTACGAGCCCGCACTGAGCACCACCTCACCGGCCCGGAAGACCGTGCCCGACGCGCTGACGACACCACGCGCCCTGCCGTCCTCGACCAGCACCCGGTCGATCGTGACGTCGCTGAACACGGTCAGGTTGGGGCGGCTGCGCACCTGCGGCGTCAGATATGCCAGGGCGGTGCTCCGGCGCACCCCGTCCACGATGTTCACCGGGTAGGCACCGGTGCCGTCCTGCCGCTCGCCGTTGAAGTCGTCGTTGCGCCGGAAGCCCAGGCCCGCCGCGCTGTCCACGAACGCCCGCAGGGGTGAGGTGAGTTCCGCGTAGGTCCACTGCCGGATGGGGAACGGACCGGTGCGGCCGTGGTGGGCGGCGTCGCCGGCGGGGGTGTTCTCCATGTCCCGGAAGACCGGCAGGACCTCGTCGTACGACCAGCCCTTGATCCCGTAGCGCTCCGCCCAGGCGGCGAAGTCGGCGGCCCGCGCCCGGATCGCCACACCGGCGTTCACCGCGGAACTGCCGCCCATGACCCGGCCGCGCGGGGCGGCGATGCTGGGGGCGCGGTCGGTGGCGCGCGCGGTGTAACCCCAGTCGTGGTCGGGGTCGGCCAGCAGGTGCGGGGTCAGCAGCCCCTCGGGGACGCGGTCGGCGGGATAGTCGGGGCCCGCCTCGACCAGCAGGACCGTGCGCCGTGGATCCTCGGTGAGCCGGGCGGCGAGTACGGCGCCCGCGGAACCGCCGCCGACGATGACGACATCGGCCTGGTGAGCTGCGGGGTGTTCGCTCGGGGTGCTCATCTGCGTCTCTCCTTCAGAAATTGAATAGTGCTTCGGCAAGCAAATAAAATGGTCGAAGTCCGGACCGGTGCCGGCGTCGTCATGGCGGGCCCGGTCAGATCCGCATCGCTTCCGGTACGACGCGCTCGCCCAGCAGTCGCAGTGCGGCGTGCTGGTCGGCACCGCGCACCGGGCCGATGACGTGGTCGATGCCGATGGTGTCCAGCCGCCGCAACTCCGTGAGCAGGGCGGGGACCCGCTCGCCGTGCGGTCCGGGGTCGAGGGGGAGCAGGACCGTCTTCTCGATCTCGTCGTAGTCGCGCCCGGCCCGGTCGCAGTGCCGGCGGAGCACGTCGAGCTTGTGCGGCAGGTCCGGGCCGTGGAAGAGGTTGCAGGCGTTCGCGTACTCCGCGACGAGCCGCAGCGTCTTCTGCTCGCCGGAGCCGCCGATCAGGATCGGCGGGTGCGGGCGCCGTACCGTGCGGGGGGAGTTGAGGGTGCGTTCGAGGCGGTAGTGGCGGCCGTCGAAGGGCTTCTCGTCGTCGCCCCACATCTGCAGGCAGATCTGCAGCGTCTCCTCCAGCCGCTCGAACCGCTCCGCGACCGGCGGGAACGGCAGCCCCAGCCCGCGCGCCTCGGCGAGGTTGAAGCCGGCGCCGATCCCGATGCCCAGGGCGGCGCGGCCCTCGGAGAGCACGTCGAGCGTGGTGATCATCTTGGCCAGCAGCCCGGGTTCCCGGTATCCGGCCGAGGTCACCAGCGCGAGCAGCTCCGCCCGCTCGGTGGCCGCGGCCAGATAGCCCAGGGTCGTGTACGCCTCCAGCATCTCCTGCTCGGAGGCGCCCACGATCCCGATCTGGAACAGATGGTCCATGACGGCGATCCGGCGGAAGCCGAACTCCTCCGCGCCGCGGGCGAGCCGGGCCACATGGCGTGCGATGCCCGCCGGGCCGCCGGGCTGGGTGAAATCCGCGATGGCGATGCCTAGGTTCATGCGGGCCTTCCGTGATCCGAACCTGTCGCCATCGAGTATGCCGGGACCAGTATGTGCTTTGTCAAGCAAGGAACTTGGGTGGTCGGTCAGCCCCCGAGCGGCTGCGGCCGGTTCCGGCGGCGCACCTCCGACGAGGCGAAGACCGCCGAGATGCCGTGGACGATGCTGAAGAGACCGAAGACGGTGGCGAGCGAGACGGCACCGATGTCCGGGCGCACGAACAGGACGAACCCGAGCGCGACCGACACGAGGCCGGTCAGCAGGAACAGGGCTCGCTCACCCGCCGTCTCCCCGCGCAGGAAGGCCAGCGCGACCTCCATGGCACCCGTCGTCAGGGCCCACGCGGCGACCCAGAGGGTGAGCACCAGGGCCGTGATGCCCGGCCACGCCAGGGAGCTGACGCCGGCCACGACCGACAGCACGGCCAGCAGCAGCCACCCCAGCACCGGGCCCACCCGGTCGCTGCTGAAGGCGCGGACCCCGTCCATCACCGCGTACATGAACGCGTATACGGCGAACAGGACGACGAACGCGCCGACGGTGATGCCCGGCCAGGAGACGGAGACGATGCCGATGACGACGGCCAGCAGGCCGCGCCAGAGCAGGGCGTTGGGCGAACTGAGCAAGGTGACCTCCGTGAACGAGGGTGCCGTGGCGCCGACTTCCACCCCGGCCCGGAAAACCGCGATGACGGGCACGAAGGCTAGCGACGCGACGGCGTCATGTGATCGGTCATTCGACTCATTCCGTTACTGCCCGATCGGCAGGCTTTCGTCCGCCCGGCCGAGCGCTCCGCCGGAATTGCCGCGATGCGCCGTCGTTCGTCCGCAGCGCCGTGCTGGCCGGTGGCGCCCACGCTGCGGTAGCCGCACATTCAATGCAGCCCCACGCCCCTTCGGGGCGCCGCCGAGCGGAGCGGACTCCACCCGACCTGCTCAGCGCTCCTCCGGCTGTTGCCCTCCCACGCAGTCGGGTGCCCGGCCGGCCTGCTCGGTGGTGGGCATCGCCTCCAGCGCGCCACGGAGAGCGGCCCGCGAGGTGATCCCCAGCTTGGGGTACACGCGGTACAGATGCGAGCCGACCGTGCGGTGCGACAGGAACAGCCGCTCGCCGATCTGCTTGTTGCTCAGGCCCGTCGCCGCGAGTTCGGCGATCTGCCGCTCCTGGGCGGTCAGCGGCTCGGCCGCCGCATCGGACCGGGCGGTGACGGAGACGCCGGTCGCGCGCAGTTCGGCCGCGGCCCGCTGCGCCATCATCGCGGCACCGATCAGGTCGAACGTCTCCAGAGCCGCGCCCAGTTGCACCCGCGCCCCGGCCATGTCGTGGGTACGGCGCAGCCACTGGCCGTACGCGAACCGGATGCGCGCGTGGTCCCAGGGCCAGCGGGAGGCGTCCGGAAGGGCCAGGGCGGCCTCGAACAGCCCGCCGGCCTGCGCGTCGTCGGCGGCCACGGCGGCGGCCCCCGCGGTGATCAGTTCGATCCGGGGCCCGATCCGGGGCAGGCCGGCCTCCTGGGCGGCGCGGACATGCGCCCGGGCGTCCTCCAGATGGCCGGTGCGGACCGCCGCCTCCACGAAGTCCAGCACCATCCACCGGCCCGGCACCCCGGGGGTGGGGGCACCGGGCGGGCCGATCCGCGCCGCCTGGGCGAGCGCCTCCTCGTAGTCGCCCTGACCGATGGCCACGAGGTTGCGCGCCGACCGCGCGTACCCCTCCGTCACCTCCATGCCGCGGGGCGCCGCCCAGGAGGTGGTCTCCTCGCTGCGGCTGCGGGCCAGGTCGGCGTTGCCGCGCAGCGCCGCGCCCGAGGCCAGCACGGCCCGCAGCTGCCGCTCCCAGAACTGGTAGCCGTAGGCCGTCGCCAGGTCCAGTCCCTCCTGCGCGAGCCGCTCCGCCTCGTCCCACTGCCCGTGCACATAGGAGTCCTGGCAGAGCAGCAGCAGCGCCGGGATCACCATGCCGATCGCGCCGCCGTCGCGTTCCCGGTCGGTCATGCGCACCAGCAGGCAGCGGTAGTCGGCGAGGGCGTCCATGGCGACGGCGGCGAACCCCAGCGGCACGATCTGCCAGGGGGCCGCGTCCGTGGGCAGCTCCGCGAACGCGTCCGCGAGCCCTTCCCGGATCGCCTCGGACTTTCGGGTGGGGTCGACATACGCGTCGTAACACAGCCGGAAGGGCGTGACCGCCTCCGGGGGGAACCGGGCCATCGCGGTGTCGAGCAGCTTCCACGGCTCGGGTCTGAGGGTGTAGAGGCTGACCAGGAGCAGGGCGTACAGGATCCCGAGCCGGTCCCAGTCGCCCCTCGTGGCCTTGCCGGTGACGTCGTCCAGGGCCCGCGCCAGCAGCCGGTAGGCGGCGTCGACGTCGCCGTCGTCATGGGTGAGGAGGTGGGCGGTGGCGGCGAAGACCAGCCCGGTCGGGGTGTCCGGGGTCTGGCCGGCGTCGGCCAGCAGCCGGTTCACCTGGTCGAGTTGACCGGTCATGGTGGCGAGGAAGGCGGCCTCGACCAGGCGGCGGGAGCGGTCGACCGGGTGCGGGCTGAGCTCCCCGGCGCGCACCAGCGCCGTGACCGCGGTGGACGCGGCGGTCCGGCGCCGGTCGGAGACCAGCGCGCCGACCGGCGGCGGCAGCTCGGCGGGGGCGGCGCCGCAGCGCCGCCAGGCGGTCAGCGCCGCCTCGTCCAGCGCCCGCGCCACCGACTCGTCGGGCCCGGTGGCGGCCTCCGCGAGGTGCCAGGCGCGGCGCTCGGGATCGTCGGCCAGGGCGGCGGCCAGCGCCTCGTGCGCGGCCCGGCGGTCGCTCGGCGGCGCCAGGTCCACCACGGCCGTGCCGATCAGCGGGTGGCAGAAGGAGAGACCGCGGCCGGCCGCGGGCGCGAGGACCAGACCGGCCCGCTCGGCCGGGACGAGGTCGTCGATGTCGGCCGACCCCCGCGCCGCGACGCGCAGGGTGGTGACCCCGGCGTCGGCGTCCAGGGCCGCCAGCAGCATCAGCGTGCGGGTGGGGGCGGGCAGCTCCGCGAGCAGTCCGGCGCAGGTGGCCGCCAGCCGCCGGGACAGCGGCAGCCGGTCGGGGAGCGGGTCCTGGCCGCACAGCTGCCGGTCGGTCAGTGCCGCGGGCAACTCCCGGAGCGCGAGCGGGTTGCCGTCGGCCTCCGCCAGCAGCCGCCGGCGCACGGCGGGCGCCAGCCCGGGCGCGTGCGCGTCCAGGACCGCACCGGAGCCCCCCGTGTCCAGCGACTCGACCTTGCGCTCGGGCAGCCCGGACCGCCGGAAGAGGTCCTCGGTGCCGGTCCGCGAGGCGGCCAGGAAGACGATCGGGGCGTCCGCGATGCGCCGTACGACGAATCCCACGACGGCCGCGCTGGCCTCGTCGAACCACGCCACGTCGTCGGTGATCATCAGCAGGCCGCGCTCGGCGGTGGTGAGCTCCAGGAGGGCGAGCACCGCCGTCGAGACCAGCGGCTCCGGGGCCGGCGTCCGGGTGAGGTCGAAGACCTGGTGGAGGGCGTCCCGGTGGTGCCCGTCGAGCCGGTCCACGTCGTGCCGCACCGAATACAGCAGCTGGTGCAGCGCCGAGTACGGGATCCGGGCCTCGGACTGGACGCCGGCGGCGCGCAGCACCCGCATGCCGAGAGCCGTGGCCCGGGTCGCGGCGGCGTCGAGGAGTGCGGTCTTGCCCACCCCGGGCTCTCCGTGCAGCAGGAGGCCGGAGCTGCCCTGGCCGAGACCGGCGAGCAGGGAGTCGATCAGTTCCAGCTCGGCCTTGCGTCCCGGCAGCCGGGCCTCGCCCGAGGGTGATCGGGGCGGCTCCTCGGTATGACGACGCCTCTCGGAGGTGCTCACAGAGCTGAATATAGCCTCCGCAAAGTGCTTGACGGCGCAAACAGTTGCGCAAAGGGCGAGGTGAGCGCTGGGTATGGTGGGCGGATGACGAGTGACCCGAGCCCCGAGGCCGAGGTCGCCGCCGAGTTGATGAAGGCGATGACCCGGCTGCGCGCCCGGCTGCGCACCGAGTCGGCGCCCAGCGACCGGCGGTGGAACTGGTCGCAGCTGACGACGCTGGCCCGCATCGTCGAGGAGGGCCCGGTCACGGCCACCGAGCTGGCGCAGGCCGAGCACGTACGCCGCCAGTCGATGGCCGAGACGCTCGCCGCCCTGCGCGCCGAAGGCCTGGTCGGCACCAGCAAGGATCCCGGCGACGCCCGCAAGACCCTCGTCCACGCGACGCCCGAAGGACACGCGCTGATCGGGACGATCCCGGTGGCCCGGGCGACCTGGCTCGGCGCGGCGATCGAGGCGCACCTGCGGGCGGACGAGCGCGAGACCCTGCTGAAGGCCGCGGCGATCATGAACAGGATCGCGGACAGCGGCAGGTGACGGGCGAGGCCGGCCGGGGTGGCCGCCGGGGGCGGCCAGGGGTCAGGCCGACTTGGTCAGGCCGGGCAGTTCGTCGGTCTCGATGACATGGGCCTGGTGCGGGAAGACCTTCTCCGTGAGGACGCGGTGGACCTCGGGGTCGGGGTCGGCGGTCGCGTCCTTGAGGAGGTAGAGCGCGAAGTCGTCGTCGGCCGCCTGCCGAAGGGTCGTCAGGACCACGCCGCCGGTGGACAGTCCGGCGAGGACGAGCGTGTCGACGCCCTGCTCGCGCAGCAGCCCGCGCACGTCGGTGGTGGAGGCGAAGGCGCTGAACCGGGTCTTGCGCACGGTGATGTCCTGCTCCGACACCTCGAACGACTCGTGCAGGTCGGCCTCCGGGCTGCCGTCGGGAAGGAACCCGTTCTCGGCGACGGCGGCGAACGCCTTGTTCAGCGCGGGTATGGCGGCGAAGTCCTCCGGGGCGAAGGCGACCCGGACGTGGACGACCTGGACGTCGTGCGAGCGGGCCCAGGACAGGGCCGCGTGGGCCCGGGAGAGCGCCTGGTCCGGGTCGGCCACGGCGGCGAGGACGGCCGGCTGGAAGTCCATCAGGAGCAGGGCGGTGCGGGCGGGGTCGAGATACGGGACGGTGCTGGTCATGACCTGAACTTTCTTGTCTTGCCGGATGGTTGATGCGGTGCCGGATGGCGGGGGAGGGGGGTCAGGGGGTGGGCCGCCGGTCGGCGTGCGCCAGCTGCCGGTCGAGCACCGTCATCACGAGGACTACGGCGGCGATGCCGACCAGCGTCCAGGAGATGTGCCTGAGGCCGGTGTCGTCGACGTGGGTGTGGAAGGCGGTGCCGGTGATGGCCGCCGAGGCGATGGAACCGATGTAGCCGAAGGTGCGCAGCAGCCCCGAGGCGGTGCCGACGCTGTCGGCCGGTGCCTCCTGGTAGAGGACCGTCTGGTTCGCCACGGTGCCGGCGCCCGAGGTGAGGCCGAACACCGCGGTGATCGCGATCACCAGGGCGATGGGCGTGCCGCCGTCCACGAACAGGGTGGCCACGGCGCCCACCAGCAGGAGCAGCGCCGACACGACCAGCGGCGCACGGACCCGGCTGCGCCGGGACACGACGCGGGCGGAGACCGCCGACAGGACACCCATCGGGACGAGGACCAGGCCGGACTGGTAGGCGGTGAGTCCCCGGGACGCCTCCAGCCACTGGGTGAGGCCGTAGAGGATCACGTAAGTGCCCAGCAGGGTCAGGCCGTTGCGCAGGTAGGTGCGGGTGAGAGCGAGGTTCGAGGCGAGCAGCCGGACGTTCAGGAAGGGGTTGGCGGCGCGCAGCTCCCAGGCCACGAGAGCGGCGGCGATCAGGACGGAGACGCCGAGTGCCGGCCACTCGGGGCCGGGCAGCGAGGACAGGAACACCAGGAGTGCGGTGAGCGCCCCGCCGAAACCGGCGATACCGGCCAGGTCGAGGCGGGAGACGAGCTCGCGCGGCGAGCGTCCGCGCACCCGGTCGGTGTCCCGGGGAATCCAAACCGCGGCCATGACGAAGGCGACGACCGCGACGGGGACGTTGATCCAGAAGGCGGTCTGCCAGCCGAGCCGGCCGATGAGCAGGCCGCCGACGGCGGGTCCGACGGCGACGGTGGCGGCGCCCGCGATCGCGAGGCCGCCGAGGACGCTGCCCGGTGGCTCCTGCCGGCCGGCGGCCCGGGACCGGCGGCGGATCAGCAGCATCGCGGAGGGGTAGCCGGCGGAGGTGCCGGCGCCGATGAGCACGCGGGCCGCGACCAACAGTGATATGTCATATGCCACCGCGCCGAGGATCCCGCCCGCCAGCACCAGGAAGATGCCGGCGAAGAACACCCGCCGGGGCCCGAACTCCTCGGCGAGCCGGCCGGCCGCCGGCTGGGCTATCGCGCTGGTCAGATACAGGCTCGATATCAGGATCGCGGTGCCGCCGACGGACGTGTGCATCGCGGCCGCGATCGCCACCAGAGCGGGCGCGATCACCGAGCTGTTGATCGGGTTGAGTACGGCGCCCATGTACAGCGGGGTCACGAAGGCCGCTCCGAACGGGTTGCCCGGCGGAGCCTTCTCCTGCTGTACGGAGGTGGTGTCGGCGGTGGTTTCCAAGGTGCTGCTCCTCCCTTCGCGAGCTGCTGCCGGGCCTGCGCGGAGCCGGCCGGGCAAATTACGCAGGCTGCCTGACAAACAATAGCAGGCAGCCTGCCTATTTCGGTGAGGGTGATCCCGGGGGAGGGGGAGAGGGGCGTGCGGGCGGTCGTAGTGCCGGGAATTGCCTCGTCAGAGGGGGCGCGGGGCGGGGAGGCGGAAGTGATGGCCGGTTTTCGACCTTGATCTCTGACTCTCCGTCAGTTCCCAGATTTCTTCCCGGCATCCCCCAGTCGCACCGGTAACAGTCGGGAACCGGCCCGCCCCGGGCCCAGGAGCCGCCCCCATTGTCTCCTCCCGCTTAGGAAGCCATGACTGCCACCCCCACATCCGTTCCCACGCTCGCCTTCCAGCGCCCCGCCGTCCTCTCGCTCGCCGGATCCGGCACCGCCACCGTCGACATCGTCATCCCGGTCTACAACGAGGAGCGTGCGCTCCCGGGTTGCCTGCGCACCCTGCACACCCGGCTGCGCGAGGACTTCCCCTTCCCGTGGCGCATCACGGTCGCGGACAACGCGAGCACGGACGACACCCTCGCCGTCGCCCGCAAACTCGCCGACGAGCTCCCGGGCGTCACCGTCGCCCACCTCGACCGCAAGGGCCGCGGCCTGGCGCTGCGCACCGTGTGGGGGGCGAGCGAGGCGGACATCGTCGCCTACATGGACGTCGACCTCTCCACAGGGCTCGACGGCCTGCTGCCGCTGATCGCACCGCTGGCCAGCGGCCACTCCGACATCGCGATCGGCAGCCGGCTGGCGCCCGGGGCGCGCACCGTGCGCGGTCCCCGGCGCGAGTTCGTCTCCCGCTGCTACAACGCGATCATCCGGCTCACCCACGGCGTCAAGTTCACGGACGCCCAGTGCGGCTTCAAGGCCGCCCGCACCGAGGTGCTCGGCCCGCTCCTGGAGGTGACCCAGGACGACGCGTGGTTCTTCGACACCGAGCTGCTGCTGCTCGCCGAGCACAACGGACTGCGCATCCACGAGGTCCCCGTCGACTGGGTGGAGGACATCGACACCCGCGTCGACGTGGTCGGCACCGCCAGTGACGACCTGCGCGGACTGTGGCGGATGGCCCGGGCCAAGGCCTCCGGTACCGCCCGGGTCGAGCTCGCCCAGCGCCCCGCACCGGCTGCCGAGCACCCGGACGCGGTCCTCGCCACCCCCTCCACCCGGCGCACCGTGCTGTCCTGGGAGGTCGGCTGCTTCGTCGCCATCGGGATCGCCTCGACCCTCGGCCAGGCGCTGCTCTACGCACTGCTGCGCTCCTGGTGGTCGCCGGCCCTGGCGAACCTGTTCTCGCTCCTGGTCCTGACCCTGCTGAACACCGAGGCCAACCGCCGTCTCACCTTCCGTCACACGGCGGCCCGCGCGGGCCGCGCGCACCTCGGCGCCGGGTTCCTCTTCGTGCTCGGCTATCTCGTCACGTCACTCGCGGTGGTCTTCTTCAAGCAGGCCGACCCCTCGGCCTCCACGGCGGCCGAGACGCTCGTCCTGATGGCGGCCTCCCTGGTGGTGACCGCCGTCCGGTTCGTCGTCCTGCGCACCGCCGTCTTCCGCAGCGCCCACTGACCCCCGACGAGAGCGACTCCGATCCCATGAACACATCCGCTCACACGGTGTCGACGCCCGGAACGGCCGCCGACCCCACCGCCGAGGACGGCGCGAGCCGCTCGTTGCCCACCTGGGCGGCACCTGCGGCACTCGGTGCGATCCTCGTCCTCGCCGCGGTCCTGTACGCCTGGTCGCTGAGTTCGCTCGGCTGGGGCAACAGCTACTACTCGGCGGCCGTGAAGTCGATGGGCCAGAGCTGGACCAACTTCCTGTTCGGCTCCTTCGACCCGGCCGGCGTGGTCACCGTCGACAAGCCGCCGGCCGCGTTGTGGCCGCAGGTGATCAGCAGCAAGATATTCGGGCTGCACGGCTGGGCCCTGATCCTGCCGCAGACGGTCGAAGGCGTCGCCGCGGTGTTCGTGTTGCACCGCACCGTGCGCCGCTGGGCGGGCGAGCGGGCCGCACTCCTCTCCGCCCTGGTGCTCACGATCACTCCGATCACGGTGGCCATCAACCGGGACAACAACCCGGACAGCCTGCTCATCCTGCTGCTGGTGTCGGCCGCCTACGCCCTCACCCGCGCCCAGCGCGCCGAGGGCAGGGCGGCGACCTACTGGCTGTGCGCCTGCGGGTTCCTGGTCGGCTGCGGGTTCCTCACCAAGATGCTCGCCGCCTGGATGGTGCTGCCCGCCTTCGCCGGCGCCTGGCTGATCGGCGCGGCCGGCACCTGGGCCGCGCGGCTGTGGCGGCTCGCGGCCGCGACGGGGGTGCTACTGGTGTCGTCGATGTGGTGGGTCGCCATGGTGGCCCTGTGGCCCGGCGACCACCCGTACATCGGCGGCAGCGAGGACGGCTCGGCCTGGAACCTGATCATCGGCTACAACGGCTTCGGCCGGATCTTCGGCTCCAGTGGAGACACCTCCCAGGGCATCGGCGGTCTGTTCGGCGGCCAGCCCGGTGCGGGGCGGCTGTTCAACGACCAGGTGGCCGGGCAGATCAGCTGGCTGCTGCCGGCGTGTGGCGTGCTGCTCGTCGCGGCGGTGGCCGCGGAGGTGCTGCGCCGCCGCGGCCACCTGGCCGCCACCGACCTGCTGCCCCTGTCGGGCTGGGTGCTGTGGGGCGGCTGGCTGGTGGTCTGCGCCGCGGTCTACAGCACCCAGGAAGGCATCTTCCACCCCTACTACACCACCCAACTCGCCCCGGCGATCGCCGCGTTGTGCGGTGGCGGCTTCGTCCTCCTGGCCCGGCTGCACCGCGGCGGGGTGCGCTGGGCGCCGGTGGCGGGGGCCGTCGCGGTCGCCGCCACGGTGATCTGGGCCGTCGTGGTCATCCGCCGCAACCCGGACTGGAACGGCTGGCTGGTCTGGCCGGTCCTGCTCGCGGGCTGCGCCGCGGTCGTCCTGCTGTTCGCGGTACGACACCGCAGGCGGCTGGTGCCCGCCACGGTGCTGGCGGCGGTCCTCGCGGTGCTGCTCGCGCCCGGGGCCTGGGCCGTGAGCGAGGCCGGGACCAAGGACCAGGGCATGGGCGGCACCAACCCGAGTGCCGGGCCCGCGACCTCGATGTTCGGCGGCGGGGGCATGCCGGGCCGGGGCTCGGGCGGCGGGGCCGGACGGTCGGGAATGCCCTCGGGGATGCCGTCCGGCATGCCGGGCCTCTCCGGTGGCGGGACCGGTTCCGGTTCCGGCCAATCGGGCGGTCTTCCGTCCGGAAGCATGCCGTCCGGTATGCCTTCCGGTATGCCGACCGGCGGGACCGCGGCCTCCGGAGGCTCCGCAGGCCAGGGCATGCCCTCCATGGCGGGCGGCTCGGCCGGGAAGCTCGGCAAGGCCGGCGGACTGGGCGGCGCCCAGCTGACCGCCGAGCAGCGCAAGATCCTCGCCTACGTGGTCAAGAACGCGCCGAAGGCACGGATCAAGCTGGCCGTGGCGAGCGGCGCCCAGGGTGCCACCGCGTTCATACTGGACAGCGACGAGACGGTGATCGGCATGGGCGGATTCACGGGCATGGACAACGTCCCGTCCATCGACCAGCTGGACAAGTGGACGAAGAGCGGCGAACTGCGCTACGTGCTCGGCACCGACTCGGCGGCCGGCGGCATGACCGGCGGTCCGGGCGGCAGCGGCGCCGGGACGCAGCGCACCCAGTGGATCGCGAAGAACTGCACCAAGGTCCCCGCCTCCGCGTACGGCGGCTCGGCCGGCACGAGCAGCAGCGGCACCGCCGGGTTCGGCGGCGCCACCGTCCTGTACGACTGCGCGGCCGACCAGCACTGAGAGAAACGGAAGAACGCACCATGACCCCGCCGTCCGCGACCGCGGAATCCAGGTACCGGCTCCTCGTCGTCGAGGACGAGCCCAGCATCCGCACACTGCTGGAATCGACCCTCCGCCTCGCGGGCGGGTACGAGGTGAGCGGCGCGGACAGCGGGCAGTCCGCCCTGGTCGAGGTGGAGCGGGTGCAGCCGCACCTGATGCTCCTCGACGTCATGCTGCCGGACCTGGACGGCTTCGAGGTGACCCGCAGGCTGCGGGCGGCGGGCAACGACGTACCCGTGCTGTTCCTGACCGCCCGCACCGGCGTCGACGACCGCATCAAGGGGCTGGCGGCGGGCGGTGACGACTACGTGGCGAAGCCCTTCAACATCGAGGAGGTCCTGCTCCGTATCGAGGCCATCCTGCGCCGCACCGCCGGCGACCCCGAGCCGCCCGCGCCCGTCGGCGTGCTGCGCTACGCCGACGTCGAACTCGACGAGCTCGCGCACGAGGTGCACCGCGCGGGCCAGTACGTCTCCCTGTCCCCCACGGAGTTCCGGCTCCTGCGCTACCTGCTGGTCAACGCCGGGCAGGTGGTGAGCAAGACCCAGATCGTCGACCACGTCTGGAGCTACGACTTCGCGGGGGACCAGCGCATCATCGAGACATACGTGAAGTACCTGCGCCGCAAGATCGACCGGTTCGACCCGCCGCTGATCCACACGGTCCGCGGCGTCGGCTACTGCCTGCGGCTGCCCCGCGACCACCAGGAGGCGTCCGAGTCGTGAGGCGCCGTCTCGGCGCCGCGCTCAAGTCCCTGCGCGGCCGGCTCATCATCGGCGTCACCCTGCTGGCCACCGCCGCGGTGCTCGCGTCGCAGCTGGCCGGGTTCTTCGTGCTGCGCTCCTGGCTGGTGGACCGGGTCGACCAGCAGCTCACGGGCTTCCAGCCGCCGTCGCCCGCGTTCCTCAAGGCACTGCGGGAGTCCAAGGCGGAACAGAGCCAGCAGTCGGCACTGCCCTCGGACTTCCGGATCTACGTCTACGACGCCAAGAACCACCTCATGAAGACGACGCTCGGCTCGAAGGACAAGCCCGGGCCCGTGCTGCCCGAATCCTCGAAGAACCTGAACCTGCGGGAGGGCACGCCCAGCACCCTCCCCGCCGTCTCCGGAGACGGACACTGGCGCGTGGTCCTGCGGAACGGCGACGACGGCACGAAGATCGTGGTCGCCCTGCCGCTCGACACGGTCGACGGCGCCACCTCGAAACTCCTCTGGCTGGACGGCGTGCTGCTGGCCGTCACGATCGCCGCCCTGCTCGCCCTGGGCCGGTCGGTCGTACGCCTGGGACTGCTGCCGCTGACCCGGATGGAGCGCACCGCGGCCGACATCACCGAGAGCCGGCCGGACCTGCGGCTGCCCGACACCGACCCGCACACCGAGATCGGCCGGCTCGGGCGGGTGCTGAACTCGATGCTGGACCGGCTCCAGCGGGCACTGGCGGAGCGTGAGGCCTCCGAGGCCCGGCTGCGCCGGTTCGTCGCCGACGCCGGCCACGAACTGCGCACCCCGCTCACCTCCATCCAGGGCTACGCCCAGCTCGCGCTGCGTCCCGAACGCCGCCCGGCGGAGGAGGAGCGGGAGGCGCAGCGGCTGATCGCGCAGAACGCCGAGCGCATGGGTCTCCTCGTCGACGACCTGCAACTGCTCGCCACCCTCGACAAGGAGCCGGCGTACCAGTCGGAGCCGGTCGACCTGCTGTCGGTGGCGGCCGACGCGGTGAGCGGCGCCGCCGTGCACGGCAGCGGGCATCCGACCGACCTCGGCCCGCTGTGCGGCGACGGCGGGGACGGCGGGGAACTGGACATAGTCCCGGCCGTCGGCGATCCGCACCGGCTGCGGCAGATCGTGGAGAACCTGCTGTCGAACGCCCGTACCCACACCCCGCCGAACACCCCGGTGCATGTGCGGGTCGGCGTCACCACCGCCGGCTTCCGGGCCGGCGGCACCAACCGCCCGGGACGCTACTCGGCCTCCGCGCCGCTGTCCCCGGGATCGGCGGTGGCCGTCCTGGAGGTCGCCGACGAGGGCCCCGGTCTCGCCGCGTCCGACGCCGAGCACGTCTTCGAGCGCTTCTACCGGGCCGACCCGTCCCGGTCCCGCGCCCACGGCGGCAGCGGCCTCGGCCTGGCCATCGCGGCGACCATCGCCGAGGGCCATCGCGGCCGCCTCGAACTCGACACGGCACCCGGCCGGGGCTGCACGTTCCGGCTGGTCCTGCCGACGGCGGACTGACCCGGCCGCGGCCCCGGAGTCCTGACCGGGGTCAGCGGCCTCGGCGGGCCCGGCGGGCCTCGGCCAGCAGCGGCAGCAGGGACAGTACGACGATCGCGCCGACCAGCGGCAGCAGATAGCGGTCGATGTGGGAGACCGAGGAGCCCAGGGCGTACCCGGCGAGGACGAAGCTCTGCGACCAGAGGAGTCCGCCGACGGTCTGCCAGACGGTGAACGGCCGCACCGGCACCCCGAGCGCCCCGGCCGCCGGATGCAGCACCGACCGGAGCATCGGCACGAAACGGCCGATCACCAGCGCCTTGCCGTATCCGTAGCGGGCGAGCAGCCGCTCCGCCCGGGCGGCACCCTCCCGCACCCGCGGCCGGGAGGCACGGGCCAGCAGCGGCCGCCCGCCGTGCCGGCCGATCAGATAGCCGACCTGTGCGCCCGCCACCGCACCGACGGCCGCGCACAGCAGCACCTGCCACAGTTCCAGCCGGGGCGGCCGGTCCGCGTTCGCCGCGCACAGCACACCGGCCGGGAAGAGCAGCGTGTCACCCGGCAGGAAGAAGCCGACGACCAGCAGCCCGGACTCCGCGAAGATCACCACCAGGACGCCCAGCGCACCGAAGGCGGCGAGCAGCGAGCCGCTGTCCGTCGGATTGACGGCGATCACCACGCTCGCCTCCCCGCCCTGTCGCCGACCGTCTTACTCAAGTGTCGCGTGCCGGAGGCCGGGGACCCGCCCGCAACACCGCGCGTCCGGGACGACCCGCCGGCGCCTTGCGCGTGAGGAAGGTGGCTCGACGCTCCGCGGGGCACGCACGGTGAGTGCCCGGGACGCGGTCCTCGGCGGACGGCCCGCCACTCGCCACCGAGGAAGCGGGAGAGGAAGCGGGAGTGGAGGGGTGGCGCAGGTCCGGGTCCGGGGCTGCCGCCGTGGTCCACCGGCCCACGGGACACCGGCACCGCCGGGCGCGGGCCGGCGGTGGCTCACCGGCCCCAGATCCTCCGGTAGGCCTCCCGGTAGCCCGGTGGGTCCCAGGACGTGGCTCCGGCGCTGTCGGCGGCCGTCGAGACGTGGGTGGGGGCGACATAGCCGCTGGCGGGACGGCCGGAGAAGGCGCGGTTGAACTCGTCGACGATCTGCCAGCCCTGCTGCGACAGCGGCTCGGGCACGGTGGCGGCCTGGTACTGCCCGCTGTTGATGCGCTGGAAGGCGGACGGGTCGCCGTCCCCGGCACCGATGTTGAAGGGCGGGCCCGTTCCTTTCCGGCCGGCCGCGCGGAAGGCGGGGGCCGCGTCGGCGAAGTACAGGTCGTTGATGGCGACGGAGTGCGTCCACGTGCCCGGGAACCGGGCGAGCAGGGAGGCGACCTCGCGCGGGGTGCGGCTGCTCGCGTCCGGGATCGGGATGTTCTCGTACGCGAGCAGCCGTACCCCGGCGCAGGTGGCGAGCTCCGCCCTGATCAGGTCGGACTTCCTCTTCGCGAAGGGGACCGAGGCGTCGGTGAACAGGACGACCCCGGCCCGGCCGCCGGAGTGCGCGATGACCCACTGTGCGCTGATGCCGGCCACGTCCTCGACCCGGGTGGTGACGTTGGTGAACAGCGCGGGCCGCCTGCTCGGGCCGGGGGCGGCGACCGCGTGCCAGCCGACGAGCGGGATGCCGGCCGCACCGGCCGCGGCGACCTGCTGTGACGTCGAACCGGGGTCGAAGCCGCCGATGACGATGCCCGCGGGCCGCAGGGCCACGGCCTCGCCCATGGCCGCCTGGATGCCCGCGGGGCTGCCGCCGCCGTCGATCACCCGCACCCGCCAGCCGATGACGCGCGCGGCCTCCCGCAGGCCGTTCGCGACGCCCGCGACTCCGGGGTTGGTCATGGTCTGCGCGACGAAGACGATCGTCCTGCCGGACACCGCCGCGGGGCCGGTGGTCGGCCCGTTCCAGGCGGTGTCGTACCGTTCGGCCCGTGCGACGGCGGCCCGGGCTACGGCCTGGACGGCGGGGCAGCCGCCGGGGCCGGTGGTGGAGGGCGCGGGGGCGTTCGATGAGCCGCGCTGACAGCCGGTCAGGGCGACCGCCGCGGCGAGCAGCGCGAGCGAGACGGCCATGGCCCTGCCGGCCCGGGGGACGGTGGCCTTGCGGGTGCGGTGCACGCGAGCTCCTCGCGGAGGCACGAGCATCAGGGCACGGCCGGGGCCGGGTGCGGGTGCGGGTGCGGGGCCGGAGTCGGGTGCGGGTTCGGAGTCAGGTTCGGGTTCGGGTCTGGAGTGGAGTCCGGGTTCGAGTCCGGAGTGGGGTTCGGGCTCGGAGCCGGGGTCCCTGGCATGGGTCATGGCGCGGTGTCCGCGGTTCCGCCCCCGGACCCCGCCGGCGGCCGCGGCGCAGCCGCCGGTGCGTCGCGGGCCGCGTCGGCCCCGGTGCGCAGCCGGCGGGCGGAGTAGCCGGCCAGACCGACGGCGAGCAGCAGCGTGCCGCCGTAGAACAGGGGGACCGTCCAGAACGCGGCGCCGAGTTGTCCGATGCCGGTGAGGCCGACGGCGAGCACGGCGACGGCGACGAGCGTGCCCAGCGCGTTGGGACGGCCGGGTCTGATCGCGGTGGAGCCGAGGAGGGCGCCGACGAACGCGGGCAGCAGGTAGTCCAGGCCGACGCTGGGATTGCCGATCTGCTGCTGGGCGGCCAGCAGTACCCCGGCGAAGCCGACGATCAGCCCCGACGCGGCGAACGCGTACACGGTGTATCTGCGGGTCGGGATGCCGACCAGTTCGGCGGCGCGCGGATTGGCGCCGATGACGTAGAGGCACCGGCCGAGCGGCAGCCGCTCCAGCACCACCCAGAGGACGACGGCGAGGGCGAGGACGTAGAACGCGGGCAGTGGCAGGCCGAGGAGCGTGGAATCGTAGAGGTCGGTGAAGGCGACCGGCAGACCGTCCGGGCCCGGGACGATCCTGCCGCCGCCGGTGACCCAGCCGGTCACGGCGTACAGCATGCTGCCGGTCCCGAGGGTGGCGATGAAGGAGTCGATCCGGCCGAACTCGACGACCACACCGTTGAGGACACCCACCACCCCGCCCCCGGCGATCACCACGAGGCAGGCCCAGGGCCACGGCCATCCGGCGTCGATGACGAGCTGCAGCACCATGACGTGGGCCAGGCCGAGACCGTAGCCGAGGGAGAGATCGAAGGAGCCGGTCACGACGGGGACCATGGCGGCGAGCGCGAGGACGGCAGGGATCGACTGGTTGGACAGGATCGCGTCGACGGTGTCCCGGGTGGGGAACGTGCGCGGCAGCGCGAGGGAGAAGACCAGGACGAGCAGGGCGGTGAGGCCCAGAAGACCGTAGGCGCCCGCGAGGTGCCCGGCCGGACCCCGCCGCAGCGGCCGGGAACGGGGCGGGGCGGGCGGGGGCGCGGCCGTCATGAGTCCGTGGTCGTTCCGGGGGCCGGCAGGGCCGAGGCCGCCCGGGCGAGCCCCGTGACGGTGAGGTCCGCACCGCTCAGCTCGGCGGCCACGCGGCCGCGGACGAACACCAGGGCGCGCCGGCACACGCCCGCCACCTCCTCGAAGTCGGTCGAGACGAGCAGCACCGCGAGACCGCCGGCCAGCGCCTCGTCGAGCAGGCGGTGGACCGCGGCCTTGGCTCCGACGTCCACGCTCGCGGTCGGCTCCTCCAGGATCAGCAGGCGCAGGTCCGTCCTGAGCCACCGGCCGATCAGGACCTTCTGCTGGTTTCCGCCGGACAGGGCGGCCAGGGGGGCCTCGCCGTCGCGGGGACGCACCGCGAACCGTTCGATCAGCTCCGCGGCCCGGGCCCGCTCGCGGCGCGGGCCGATCCAGCGCGGCGCGCGCGGACCGCCGGCCCGGGGATTGGCCAGCAGGTTCTCGCGCACGGTCAGCCCCATGGCACAGCCCTCCCGCTGTCTGTCACCGGGCACGAGGCCGACCCCGGCGGCGACGGCGTCGGTGACCGTACGGGGCCGGTAGGGCCGGCCGTCCAGCAGCGCCCGGCCGCCGACGAGGGGCCGGGCGCCGGCCAGTGCGCGGCCCAGCTCCATGTGCCCGGCGCCTGAGAGACCGACCAGGCCCAGCGCCTCACCGGCCCTCAGCTCCAGGGTCACCGCCGTCGTGCCGGCGGTCCGTGCGCCGTCGAGGGCCAGGACGGCCGGGCCGCCCACGGGGACGGTCACGGGGAGCGGGCCGGCGGGTTGTTCCTCGCCGACGATGTCGTGGACCAGCAGGGCGGGGCTGTGGCCCGCCAGCGGGCCCTGGCTGACGAGCCGGCCGTCACGCAGCACGGCGAAGGTGTCCGCCACCTGGTACACCTCGTCCATGCGGTGGGTGACGTAGAGGATGCCGTGCCCCCGGTCCCGCAGGGAGTGCAGCACCCGGAAGAGCCGGGCGCAGTCCGCGGCGGGCAGGCGGGCGGTCGGTTCGTCCAGCACGAGGAGTCGCGCGCGGGCCGCGAGGGCCCGGCCGACGGCGACCAGCGAACGCTCGGCGGGACCGAGCCGGGCGACCGGCGTGTCCGGATCGAGGTGCCCGGCGACCGTCTCCAGGGCCTCGTCGCAGCGTTCCCGGGTCCGCCGCCAGGAGATCAGTCCGGCACGGCACGGATATCCGGCGGTCAGGGCGATGTTCTCGGCGACGGTCATCCACTCCACGAGCCCGAGGTCCTGGTGGATGAAGGACATGCTGCGGGCGGCGGCGTGACTTCCGAGCGGGTGCCCGGCCACCGTGATCGAGCCCGCGTCGGCATGATGGACCCCCGCGAGCACCTTGATGAGCGTGGACTTTCCGGCACCGTTGGGACCGAGGAGGGCGAGGACGCTGCCGGTCCGGACGTCGAGGTCGACCCCGTCCAGCGCCCGCGTCCCGCCGAACCGCTTGGCGAGCCCGCGGATCCGAACCAGGGGGTCGGCCCCCGAGGCTCCGAAGGCCGTGACCGCGTGCGCGGGGGTGTCGGGAGGGTCGTGCACGGACATCTCCGGGGGTCGGCCTGGCGATTTCTTCCCGACTCTCGCCGCGATACTAGTGCGACAAGTCAGGGCATTACGGATTTGACGCCCGCATTGCGGATTCGATGCGCGCGATGACACCAACGGGTCAGCGCGTCGCCCGCGTCGCCCGCGTCGCCCGTGTCCCCGTGCCGGTCGTGTCCGCCCGCGTCGCTGTGCCGGTCGTGTCCCTGGCCTCAGGCGGCGTCGGACCCGCACTCGGCCCAGATGACCTTGCCCTGCCGGATGTAGCGGGTGCCCCAGCTCCGCGACAGCTGGGCCACCAGGAACAGGCCGCGGCCGCCCTCGTCGGTGGTGGCCGCCCGGCGCAGGTGCGGGGCGGTGTTGCTGCAGTCGGAGACCTCGCAGATCAGGGTGCGGCCGTTCAGCAGACGTACCCGGACGGGACCGGAGCCGTGGCGGATGGCGTTGGTGACCAGCTCGCTCAGCACCAGCTCCGCGGCGAACCCGGCCTCCTCGAGTCCCCAGTCGGCCAGTCGGCGCAGAGCCGACGCGCGGACCTCGCTGACGAGGGAAGGGTCGGGCGGCAGGTCCCAGATGGCGATCCGGTCGGGGTCCAGGGCGTGGGTACGGGCGACGAGCAGGGCGATGTCGTCACGAGGGTGGACCGGTGCCACGGTGTCCAGGACCGTCTCGCAGATCTCCTCGGGCGTGCGGTCCGGATGGGCGAGGGCGCCCCGCAACCGGTCGAGGACCATGTCGGCGTCACGGGTCCGGCTCTCGATGAGTCCGTCGGTGTAGAGGACCAGCCGGCTGTCCTCGGGGAGGTCGATGTCGACGGCTTCGAAGGGCAGGCTGCCGACGCCCAGCGGGGGCCCGGCGGGCAGGTCGGGGAAGGAGACCGTGCCGTCGGGGTGGACGAGCACGGGCGGCGGATGCCCGGCGCGGGCCATGGTGCACTGCTGCGTGGTCGGGTCGTAGACGGCGTACAGGCAGGTCGCGCCGAAGATGCCCGCCTCGCCTGCGGCGGGGGCCTCCCGGTCGAGGCGTCCCACCAGGCTGTCGAGGTGGGTGAGGACCTCGTCCGGGGAGAAGTCGAGTTCGGCGTAGCTGCGTGCGGCGGTGCGCAGCCGCCCCATCGTGGCGGCCGAGAGCATGCCGTGGCCCACGACGTCACCGACCAGGAGACCGACCCGGGTGCCGGAGAGCGGGATGACGTCGTACCAGTCCCCGCCCACGTCCGACTCCGCGGGCAGGTAGCGGTGCGCCACCTCGACGGCGTCCTGGTCCGGCAGCCCCTGCGGGAGCAGGCTGCGCTGCAGCGCCAGGACCATGCTGCGCTCCCGTGTGTAGCGCCGGGCGTTGTCGATGGACAGGGCCGCGCGGCCGGCGAGTTCCTGGACGAGCGAGCGGTCGTCGTCGTCGAAGGGTGCGGGGCGCTGCCCACGGTAGAAGGCGGCCACGCCGAGGACGACACCGCGGGCCACCAGGGGGACCGCGATGAGCGAGTGGACGTGGGCCAGCATGACCTCGGTGCGCGGCGGGTCGTGGGCGAGCCAGCCCACGGCGGCCCTCAGATCCGGTTCCAGCACGGCCTGCCCGCTGGTCAGGCAGCGCAGGTGCGGAGTGGCCGGGCCGTAGTCGACGCGCTTGCCGACCGGGTGGAACGGACAGTCGTCGGCGATGCCGTGGACCACCGTGCGGTACAGGTCGGAGAACGGGTCGGCGGCCTCCTCGCCCCGCAGTACGGCCTCGGGCAGGTCGATCGTGACGTAGTCGGCCAGCCGTGGCACGGCTGTCTCGGCGAGTTCCTCGGCGGTACGACGCACGTCCAGGGTGGTCCCGATGCGGGTGCTGGCGTCGGACAACAGCTCCAGACGGCGACGGGCGGCGAGGGCGTACCGCCCCACGTGCGGTTCTCCCACCAGCACAAGCCCCCTTGCCTGGGGCGGCGAGCCGCGACCGCCGCCGGTCCTGCCGCCGAGTCCGCCTTCCGCGCGGTCGCCCCCGCCCGTCGCGCCGCCCGGACCGCCCGCCGACCCGTCGGTGCCGCGCGCATCGGCGCCGCGCGCATGGGCTCGGAGGGGTGCGAGGCCGGGCGCCGGGGTACCGGGCACCGGGCGGGGCACCGCGGCGAGGGGGACGGCCGCGGGCGGCAGAACGGCGGTGACCGCGGGGACCAGGGACGTCGCCCGGACCTCGGGGGCGGCGGATTCGACGACTGTGGCGGCTTCCGTGGCTTCGGCGGGCGCGGTGGTGTCGCGGACGGACTCGGTGGGGACGAAGGCGAGGTGCGGCGGCTGTTCGGCAGGCCGCGGCACGAGAAGGGGCTCCTGCCGTGCGGGGCCGGTCAGGACGGCCTCGGTGACGAAGCCCTCCACCCCGGTGGCGGTCGTCATCGGACGGCTCACCAGCGTGACCCGCCGGCCGTCGGAGAGGGTCACGCGGACCGCGGCCCGCTGTGCCCAGGAGATCAGTTCGGCGGCCTTCTCCATCAGGACCGCCCGGTCGCAGGGGCGCATCCCCAGGATCAGCTCACCGACCCCGACGCTGTGGTGGGGTCCGGCGGTGGTCTCGGCGCCGGTGTCCAGGTACGCGCGGAGCAGGGCGCGCTCACGTTCGGAACTCTGTCCGAGCAGCCGCTTCTCGATGGCGTGGGCGGCCCGGCGTATCACGGTGGCCAGCGCCGGGTCCTCGGCGCCGCGCGGGTAGCCGAGGCACAGGACGCCCTCGATGCGGCCGCTGATCGGGTCGCGGACGGGCAGTGCCCGGCAGGCGTTGCCCTGCGCGCGCTCGGCGAAGTGCTCGGCGCCGTAGACCTGGACGAGTTGCCGCTCCGCCAGGGCGAGCCCGATCCCGTTGGTGCCGGCGTACCGCTCGGCGAACACGAAACCGGGGACGCGCTGGAACGCCGGGAGGCTGCCGGCCAGGGACGTCTCCCCGAATCGGCGCAGCAGGACGGTCCCGTTCGCGTCGGCCACGGAGATGTTCATCCTGCTGCCGGCGAACCAGGACTGCAGCCGGTCGAGCACCGGCACGGCCGCGCGGATGATCCGGGCGTCGTGTTCGAAGTCGTCCCGGAAGGGAAGCCCTGGCTGGTCGGGGGAGAGTCCCAGGGCCCGGCAGCGCTGCCACGAGTTCGAGATGGGGACGCGTACACCGGCCCCGACCGCCTCGCCCTGCAGGAAACGCTCACGCGAGCGGGTGGGCCCTTTGCCGTCTGTCGCACGCCCCATCGGTATCGCTTTCCCGCCGCCCCGAACCACGCTTCGCCTCACTCGCGCCTGCAGAGTTCGTTTCCTCTAAGACATTTCCCCCGAAGCGGGGAGACATATGCGAAATTTTGGACATTGGGCATCTGGAGTCACAGAACAGCGACCGGGTTGACCGGTGAGCCCGTTCCGCCCGGGATGTTCAGCGGCGCCACGACGAGCAGGAACTCGTGCCGCCCCGCCCGGGCCGTCGCGGCAGACAGGGCCTCCAGGTCGAGGTTGTCCAGCAGCGGCACCCCCATCGCGGCCACGACCAGGGCATGGACGGGCGAGTGCACACCGTCCACGGGGGAGGGCCGTACGTCGTTGTCGCCGTCACCGCCGAGCAGCGCGATGCCGCGCTCGGCCAGCAGCGGCACGGCGTCCACGTGGAGGCCCGCGGAGGCCGTGCCCGGGTCCCAGGCGCCGAGCTCGGCACGGCGGCGGGGCCGCCCGGAGCGCAGGAGCACCGCGTCGCCGTCGCCGATCCGTACGCCGAGTGCCGCTTCCGCGGCGACGACGTCCTCCGCGTGCACCGCCAGCCCCGGCTCCAGCCAGCGGATCCCCAGGACGGCGGGGAGGTCGAGGAGCACGCCCCGGGTGACGAGGGGTCCGAGCGCCGACACCGCTCCGAAGCGGGCCCCCGCGGCGCCGACGACGTCCTTCGCCGTCCGGCCGTCGTACAGCTGCCCCCGGTAGGCGACATGGCACAGGGCGTCGAGGTGGGTGACGGCCTTGCCGTGGTAGTCGGCGGCGATGAAGTCCTTGTGGGTGGCGGGCTCCGGGCTCTCCACGTCACCGAGATCGGTCATGTGGTGCAGGGCGGGACTGGGGTTGTCCGGGCCGGGCACGGTGTTCCAGGGCAGCGCCAGCGGCACGACCCGACCGGACCGTACGGCGGCCGTGGCGCGTCGGACCCGCTCCGCGGTCACCCGGTTCCAGGCGCCGCGGTCGGCCGGGGCCCAGCGGCCCCAGGTGCGGACCGCCTCGAAGAGCGCGTCGAACTCCCGGCGGGAGACGGCGGGCCCGTTCCCGGCCACGGCTGGACCGGGATCCGGGCCGTCCGCGGGGCTCGTGCTCATCCGTACTCACCGTCCCCAGCGTCGACACCCGGCCCCGGCGGCCGTGACCGCCGCGCGGGCCCGGCGCGCCTCGCGGGCCCGTCGGCCGGATTCCCAGGCTGGCACGACCCGCGCCGGTCCGCCGGGTGCGCACGCCCGGCCGCGGCTCGCTCCGGCAGGCCCGCGGGGAGCGCGCGCCGCGATGCCGCACGGCGGGCAGAGCCGCAGGACCGACCGTAGATTGAGGATGAAGCCGTTGAGGCGGGAAGGAGCGTCAGCGGTGGCATCGCGGGTTGATCACACGGCGCTGTTCGCCGCGACACCGAGCCCGTATCTGGTACTGGGGCCGGACCTGGTCATCGTCGATGTGAACCGGGCGTATCTGGCGGCCACCGGACGTACCCGGGAGGACCTGCTCGGGCGGCACATCTTCGTCGCGTTCCCGGACAACCCCGCCGACCCGGACGCCGACGGGGTCAAGAATCTCGGCGCCTCCCTGCACAGGGTCCTCGCCACCGGCCGGGCCGACACGATGGCGCTGCAGAAGTACGACATCCCCGTCATGGGCCGGCCCGGGGTCTTCGAGGAACGCTGGTGGTCCCCGGTGAACACCCCCGTGCTCGGTGCGGCCGGGCAGGTGGACTACATCATCCACCGGGTGGAGGACGTCACCGCGTTCGTCAAGGAGTACCGGGCCACCCACCCCGAGGGTGTCCGGGCGGCGGAGCGTCCGCAGGAGACCCAGGCCCTGGAGGCGGAACTGTACGCACGGGCGCGGGAGCTGCAACGGCTGAACGAGGAACTGCGGCAGGCCCACACCCGCGAACGCGAGGTCGCCGTCATCCTCCAGGAAGCCATGCTCCACGTCCCCGACCTGGCCCACCACCGCGACATCGCGGTGCGCTACCTGCCCGCCACCGGCTCCCTCAACGTCTGCGGCGACTGGTACGACGTCGTCGACATCGCGCCCGACCGGCTCGCCCTCGCGGTCGGCGACGTCATCGGCCACGGCCTGGAGGCCGCGGCCGTCATGGGCATGCTCCGCAGCGCCCTGTCCGCCGCCATCCGGGCTCTGGAACGCCCCGCCCAGGCCCTGGAGGTCCTCGGCCTGTACGCCAGGTCCGTCGAGGGCGCGCTGGGCACCACCGCCGTCAAGGCGGTCGTCGACATGCGCAGCCGCCTGATCACCTACAGCAGCGCGGGCCATCCGCCGCCGATGCTCATCCACTCCGACGGCAGCTGCGAACTGCTGGACCAGGCCACCGACCCGCCGCTCGGCGCCCGTCCGCAGCACGTCCCGCGCCCGCAGGCGAGCCTGCCGTACAAGCCCGGCGACACCCTCGTCCTGTACACCGACGGGCTCATCGAGCGGCGGGACCAGGACATCGACGTCGGCCTGGGCCAACTGGCCGACGTCCTCGGCGAGTTCATCCACCTGGGCACCGAGCAGCTCGCCGACACCGTGCTGGCCCGGCTGGGTGTCGCCAGCGGCGGCCGGGACGACGTCGCGCTCATCGTCGCAAGACTCTGAGGAGAGACCGGAGGCCCGGTCGACCGCGTACGTCCCTACCGGCCGGTGCGCACCCCGTCCAGGGCGATGCCGAGGACGCGGTCGCGCTGGGCGTCGTCCTCGAAGGCCGTCGCCGTGATGCCGGAGACCATGCGGAGCAGGTCGCCGATCTCCATGTCGGCGCGGACCACTCCCGCCTTCTGGGCCCGCTCCATCAGCGGGCCGCCGGCCGCGTACATCGAGTCACGGCAGGCCTGGAAGATCTCCGACTCGTCGTTCAGGGCCTCGCGCACCGCCCGCTTGGTGACCATGTAGCCGGTGAAGCGGTCCAGCCACGACGTCAGCGCCTCCCACGGCTCCAGCTCGGCCAGGTCGACGGCGGCCCGGCACAGCGCGTTGACCTCGTCCGCGTAGACGCTCTCGAAGAGGTCGCGGCGGGTGGGGAAGTTCCGGTACAGGGTGCCGATCCCGACCCCCGCGCGGCGGGCGACGTCCTCCAGGGAGACGTCCGCGCCACGCTCGGCGAACGCCTCGCGGGCGGCCGTGATCAGCGCGTCGTAGTTGCGGGCCGCGTCCTTACGGTGCGGTCTCCGGGACGCGACGATGTCGCTGACGGGGAACGGGCTGTCCGTCACTGCTGCCTCCCGCGTGACAAGGGTGAACCGGAGGGTTTCCTCGACTTCGGTTGAAGCGGAGGGTTGCCTCCAGTAGAGTGGAGGGGTACCTCCACTTTAGCAGTGCGGAGCGGTACTGCCATGGCCGGACGCGGCCCGGTGTCCCCTTCCTGCACGCTCACGGACGTCTCCCTCACCGTTTCCCTCCGTTCCGATTTCGGAGAGGCTCTTCATGCCCCGGAAGTCCACCCGCCTCACCTTCGCGGTCCTCGCGACCGGTGCCGGCGTGTTCTCCATGCTCCAGTCGCTGGTCGCGCCGGCCCTGCCGACCGTCCAGCACGCCCTGCACACCTCCCAGTCCACCGCGACCTGGGTGATGACGGCCTACCTGCTGTCCGCCTCGGTCTTCACCCCGATACTCGGCCGGGTCGGCGACCTGGTCGGCAAGAAGCGCACCCTCGTCGCCGTCCTGCTGGCCGTCCTGGCCGGCTGTCTCGTCGCCGCGCTCGCGCCGAACATCGGCGTCCTGATCATCGCCCGGGTCGTCCAGGGCATCGGCGGCGCCCTGTTCCCGCTCTCCTTCGGCATCATCCGCGACGAGTTCACCGCGGCCGAGGTCAGCGGCAGCATCAGCAACCTGTCGGCGGTGATCGCGGCCGGTGGCGGCGTCGGCATCGTGGCGGCCGGTCCGATCGTCTCGGCGCTCGACTACCGCTGGCTGTTCTGGATCCCGGTCGGCGTGGTCGCGGCGACCGTCCTGATCGCCGCCCGCTATGTTCCCGAGTCGCCCAAGAGGGCCGAGGGCAGCGTCAGCTGGCTCGGTGCCGGGCTCCTCTCCGCCTGGCTGGTGGCGCTGCTGCTGCCGCTGAGCCAGGCCGGGCAGTGGGGCTGGGGCTCGGCCAGGGTGCTCGGCCTGTTCGGCACGGCCGTCGTCCTGTTCGCCGTGTGGCTGCTCACCGAATCCCGCTCCGCCACCCCGCTCATCGACCTGCGCGTGATGCGGCTGCCGTCCGTGTGGACCACCAACACGGCCGCCCTCCTCTTCGGTGCCGGCATGTACGCGATCTGGTCCTTCCTGCCCGGCTTCGTCCAGACCCCGTCCTCGGCGGGCTACGGCTTCGGCGCCACCGTCACCGAGTCCGGCCTGCTCATGCTGCCGATGCTCATCGCCATGTTCCTCTCGGGCGTCGTCGGCGGCCGTCTCGCACCCCGTGTCGGTGCCAAGGCGCAGCTCACCGCGGGAGCCGCGCTGGGCGCGCTGGCCTGTGGCTTCCTCACCCTCTGGCACGACGAGGAGTGGCAGATCGGCGTCGTCGCGGGCCTGTTCGGCCTCGGTATCGGCCTGGCCTTCGCCTCGATGGCCAACCTCATCGTCGGCAGCGTCCCGCCCGAGCAGACCGGCGCCGCGACCGGAATGAACGCCAACATCCGCACCATCGGCGGCTCCATCGGCGCCGCGCTCACCAGCGTCCTGGTCACCGGCCGGCTCCAGCCCTCCGGACTGCCGTACGGCTCCGGCTACACCCACGCCTGGGCCCTGCTCGCGCTGTTCTGCCTGACCGCAGCCGGGGCCGCCCTCCTCGTCCCGGTCCGCCGCGCGACCCGCGCCGCCGACCCGGTCACGGATCGGTCGGCGGCAGCACCCGTACGCGTGCGGTAGTGTTGACCTGCGTGATCACGCGGAACCCACCGCGTGACTCCGCAGCGGGACGTGGCGCAGCTTGGTAGCGCACTTGACTGGGGGTCAAGGGGTCGCAGGTTCAAATCCTGTCGTCCCGACTGGAGACAGTCGCAGTTCAGGGCCGGTTTCGGAGGAATCCGAAGCTGGCCCTTGATCATTCTTGGGGACGGGTCGGGGACGGCGTCCTTGGCCGAGACCGGCGGGTCACGACGAAACCCGTGGCCGGCGATCCTGGTGACCACGTCGTCCCGGTGCGTGGCGTCGCGCAGGCCGGCGGTGGAGATGCGTCCGCCGCGCGGGCCGGTGCAGAGGCGGCGCACGCCTCTGCGGCGGCTCGTGACTGGTGAGGGACCTGGAACCGGGGTGCGGGAGAGTGACGCTGTCGCCTGTCGGTGAGACGAGCTTGCTGTGGCAGGTGTGATCACAGCGGCGGAGTGCGTACAAAACCCCTGTGCGCCGGTTCGGGCACCTCTGCGATCATCCCCGAATGGCGCACAGTCTCGAATCGCTGGTCATCCGGCACACCCACCGCCTTCCCTTCCCCGAGAACTCCCCCGAGAACTCCCCCGAGAACTCCCCCGAGAACTCCCCCGAGGGCTCCGCCGGGGAAGGTGCTGTCGCCGCACGGCAGTTCGACGCGGCGCTGGCATCTGTGGGCTTCAAGCTCTCGGCTGAGCTGCTGGAGCGGCTGTCGGGGCTGTCCGAGGCCGCGGTCGTGCACACCGCCAGGCGGACGCTGCGCACCGTGAGCGAGATGGTGGGGGACCACGTCCGGCACAACGCGTACTTCATCGACTTCCCGGCGAACGTGCCGGACACCGAAGAGTTCTGGATGCGTTGCGTGGCGAAAGCACTCGGCGACGAGAAGTCGCGCGAGAACGTGCTGACGCAGCTGCGGCACGGGGTGCTCAACCTGCTCAGCCTCCCCGCGTACGGCCGGTACCAGCACACCTACGAGGACATGCTCGCGGCGCAGGACGAGCTGATCGCCTCGGCGGGCGACCGGGTCACCGTCCTGCATCTCGGCCGGGACCTGGACGACGAACTCACCGACCTGTACCTGGCCCTGGCCGGCAGCACGACCCCGCTGGGCGAGGACGACCTGCGCGACCTCGAGGCCCTCGCCGGGCGGTGCGCGCTCGGCCCCCAGCCGGAGGCGATCCCGGTCCGGGAGAACCGGGCGGTCATCAACGCGGCCCGGCTCGGCGTGGGGGCGGACCTCCTCCTCGACACCGTCACCGATGTGCTGCGGCTGGCCTGCGCGCTGTCGGGCGGCGACGTGACGCTGCAGGAACCGACCCGGTTTCGGGCGCTGTCGCGGCCGCTGCGCCGGCGACTGCTCGCGGGGCTCGACGCCGTGGTCGCGGCGAACCCCGCGAAGCTCGCCGATGTGCACACGCACCGGGAGCCGTTCAAGCGGCTCGGCGAGCGCCTCCACCCGCACGAGTACCCGCGCTGGCCGCATGCCGCCGACGTGTTCGCGGTCGCGCGGGGCGAGAAGGAGGCACGGTCCTTCGACAGCCGCGTCGAGCAGCTGCTCGACGCGTTCGACGTCCGCGGTGCGGTGAAGCTGCTGAAGTCCGCTCCCGGCAAGCTGTTCCGCGCCCTGGACCTCCTGCTGCGCATCGCCGCCGACCAGGAGGAACGGGACGCGGTAGTGGCCGCCGCGGTGCAGGTCGCTCCGGACGTCTCCGGCCGGGTCGTGCTCTCGGTGCGCGAGCATCTCCACAACCGGGCACGTGAGACCGGCGAACCCCGGATCTTCGTCAACCGCCGGGGCCGCGCCTGGGTGACCCCCGACCACCGACCGCCGGTACCGGCCGCCGACCGCGATCGACTGATCGCCGCCCTCGACGCCGAGATACGTCGTCGGCTCCCGGCGCCGGGCCGGCTGCTGCTCGACCCCGATGTCCTCGACGTGGCGCTTCCGCTCAGCGGCCGGGCCACCGCGGCCGGGTTCGGCGTACTGCCACGAGGGTCGGTCTCCGCGGTCGACGGCGAACAGCTGCGCTTCTTCGTGTACTGGAAGGAGACCAAGGACCGGACCGACTACGACCTGTCGGCGCTGCTTCTCCACACCGACTACAGCACCGATTCCTGGCTCTCCTACACGTCCCTCAAGGCCGTCGGGGGCGAGCATTCGGGCGACATCACCGAGGCGCCCGACGGGGCCTCGGAGTTCATCGACCTGACCCTGGACCGAGTGCGCGGCACCTTCATCGTTCCGCAGGTCAACATCTACGCGGGCGAAGGCTTCGAGGAGGTCGAGGAGTCGTTCTTCGGCTTCATGCTGCGCGACGGTGAGCAGAAGGGCCGGCCGTTCGAGCCGCGCACGGTGCGGATGAAGTCGGAGCTGCGTGGGGTGGGCCGGGTGGCGCTGCCGCTGGTGTTCCAGCGCGGGGACGACGGCCGGTGGCGCGCGAAGTGGCTGCACCTGTATCTGAAGGGCATCTCGTCGGCCAACCGGGTCGAGGAGAACCAGGCGTCCGTGTCGAAGGTGGTGCGCGCCGTCGTGGAGCGCGAGCAGCTGACGGTGGGGTACCTGATCGACCTGATGTCAGGCGACACCACGACCGTGGACCTGTGGGACGGCGAGCCGGTCCCGGACGAGCCCGTGATGTACATCGGCCTCGAACGCCCGGAGGGTCTGCATCCGGACTCACGGATCGTCACCCTCGAAAATCTGCGCGACTTGATCCCGGGCTGAGTGCTAGCGTTGACCGCGGCGAGGCCATGAAGGGGCTTCCTTCTCAATTCCTGCAAAGAAACAAGTCCTTTCGCTTTCCTCGCCGTCGACTTCGACGGGGAGCCGCCCGCCCGGCGCACAGCGCACCGCGGGTCAGGGGGTCGACGATGAAGGCCCGCAGTCCACAATCGGTGCTGCGGCCTCGATGTCGATGACGATGCCGGTCCACTCCTCGGCGGGCTCCTCGGGTACATGCCCGAGCTGGTATTCGGCCTCCTGGAGCAGTTCCTCCGTCACCCGAACCCCGGTCAGCCGCTCGGTGAGGGCGAGGACCGCCGCCTTGGTGTCGACACGCTCGGTCGTCTCGCTCTCGTCGTCCGACAACGCGAAGCCGACGTCGCGCATCACCGGGTTGAGGGCATCGGGCGTGCTGCCTCCTCGGACTGTGGGCCACTCGAAGGTGGTCCGAAGTTCCCCGTCCTCATACCAATGGAAAAAGTGCATGGGCTTGCCGCCATTGCTGGAGTGCACCACGGCGCGCCCTCCGGCCGACAGGGTCTCCAGGAAGCGCGACCGCATTCCCGTGCCCCCGTCTCCGAGATGCAGGACGAGCGTCCAGTCACCACCTTCGCCTGGGACGGCGAACGCTCCCGCGACGAAGGACTCGTCCCAGTAGTCCGTCGGGTCGAGCAGTTCGTCCTGCCGCTCGATCAACGCGTCCGTCCCTGTGCATGTGCCCTGGGGTTCCGCCGTCATCACCTGCAGCACCTCCCTCGGGGCGACGCCCCGCACCAGGGTCAGGGTGTACCCGGCCTCCAGCGCGTAGCGGAACAGCCGGGAGGAACGTGTCCAGGCATAGTCATGTGCGGTCACCGACGTCATGCGGCACAGTCTGCCTGCCGCCACTGACAAGACCGTGAAACGGGCTGGACGCTCTCGCACTCCGCGCACGTTCAGTCCTGGCCGAAGTCGTTCCAGCTATCCGGCGTGGATACCGGCCCAGCGGCTCATCGATCCGGTGGTCCGGAGAACTCGATTCCCCGCCACCCTGCGGTCCCTCGACACCCGGTACGCACGCCGACCCGGCACGCATCCCCTGCTCGATCCGTTTCGACACCTCGATCGAACAGGGAAGACGACCAGGACGGCCCGGCCGCGATCGCGCCCTACCCGTCCGTGTGCGCTCCGGCAAGGTCTTCGTCCCTGGGGCCGCTCACGAAACTGTGCCGCAGTGGGCCGTCGACGGACAGATTCGGCCGGACGCAGGCAGTAACCGACATACGACCCCGTTTCCCGTCTTTATGCGCTGGGATGACCTGATTCATCGCGACTGGTAGGAGGGGACGAACATGGGCACGTTTGCCGAGTCGGGTCTGGCTCGCGCGGCGACCGGAGCGGACCGGGAGACCTGCCGGTGTGGCGTGGGCGTCGTTACGGATGGGCCGAAGGCCGCCGAAGAAAGGTTCCGCGGGCTGCTGGAGGCGGCACCGGACGCCATGGTGATCGTCGACGACACCGGAACCATCAGGCTCGTCAACGCCCAGACCGAGGCCCTCTTCGGCTACGGGCGCGAGGAACTCCTCGGCCGCCCGGTCGAGTTGCTGATGCCGCACCGCTTCCGGGGCCAGCACACGGTGCACCGTGACGGGTACGCCGCCAATCGGCAGGTCCGCCCGATGGGCGCCGGGCTCGATCTGCACGGGCTGCGCAAGGACGGCACCGAGTTCCCTGTCGAGATCAGCCTCAGCCCGCTGGAGACCGCGGACGGACTGCTGGTCTCCGCCGCCGTCCGGGACGTCAGCGACCGCAAGGCGGCCGAGGCCCGCATCAACGAACTTGCCGCGCTCGTCGAATCGTCCCAGGACGCGATCCTCGCGAAGACCCTCGACGGCTACATCACCTACTGGAACGCGGCAGCCCAGCGGTTGTACGGCTACACCGCCGAGGAGGCCATAGGCCGGCACGTGTCGCTGCTCTCCCCGCCCGAACTGCGCGGCGAGATCAGTGCGCTCCTCCAGCGGCTCCTGCACGGTGAGAAGGTCGAGCACTTCGAGACGCTCCGGATGACCAAGGACGGCGGTCTGCTGGACGTGGACGTCACACTCTGGCCGACCCGGGACACCGACGGCACGGTCGTCGGGGCGTGCGCCATCGTGCGGGACATCAGTGACCGCAAGCGCGCGGAGTCCGAACTGACCGCGCTGTACGAGCAGCAGCGGCACATCGCGCTCACCCTGCAGCGCAGCCTCATGGGCACGCCGCCCGCGATTCCCGGCCTGTCCACCGCCAGCCGCTACCGGCCGGCCACGCAGGGCGCGGGAGTGGGCGGCGACTGGTTCGACCTCATACCGCTGGGCGCGGGCCGGGTCGGCGTCCTCATCGGGGACGTGATGGGCCGGGGTCTCGATGCCGCCGCGGTCATGGGCCAGTTGCGGTCGGCCGCGCACGCGCTGGCCAAGACCGGCATGCAGCCCCGGCAGCTGATGCAGGCCCTCGACACCTGTGTCGAGGATCTCGACGTGCCGGACCAGCTGGTGACCTGCTGCTATCTCACCATCGCCCCGGACACGGGCACGGTGACCGTCTGCTCCGCCGGTCATCTGCCGACCCTGGTGGCCGCTCCCGGCGGTACCGTCCGCAGGCTCCCGGCGCAGGTCAACGCCCCGCTCGGGGTCGGTGACATCCTCTACGAGCAGTCGTCGACGTCCGTACCGCCCGGCGCCACCCTCATCCTCTACACCGACGGCCTGGTGGAGACGCCCGGCAGTGACATCGAGGTCCGGATCGCCGAACTCACCTCGGTGCTGGGCGGGTCCTTCACTGCCCCGCCGTATCTGGAGACCGCCGCAGACCACGTCCTGACCCGGCTGCTGCCGGAGGCCGACAGTCACGACGACGACGTGACGCTCCTGTTCGCCCAGCTGTCGGCCGCGCCTCCGGCGGCGGTCACCACCGACCTCGCAGCCGTCCCCCTGTCGGTGCCCGAGGGCCGCGCGTTCCTCAGCAAGGCCCTGCTCTCCTGGGACTGCACGGGCCCGGTGGACGAGGCGCTCCTGCTGCTGTCCGAGGTTCTCACCAACGCCGTGCAGCATGCCGAGGGCCCCATCGCTCTGCACCTGTGCCGCACCGCCACCGACCTCACCGTCGAGGTCAGCGACCGCAGCCCGCACCTGCCCCAACCCCGTATCGCGGCCGGGGACGAGGAGTCGGGCCGTGGCCTGTTCCTGGTCCGCACCCTCGCCGACACCTGGGGCGTGCGCCCCACCGACGAGGGCAAGACCACCTGGTTCACGCTGAGACTGTGACGCGGCGCCGGCGGTATGCCCGGGTACGGCCGACTCGGCGAGGGTGAGGGCCGCTGTCTTGGTGCCGACACGCTCGGTCGCCTCGCTCTCGTCGTCCGACAACGCGAAGCCGACCTTGCGCATGCCGAGTCGAGGGCATCGGGCGTGGTACCTCCTCGGACTGTGGGCCACTCGTCGTTCAGACGCCCGCGCCGGCGCCGTACGGCGCGTACAGGTCCAGCAGCCGGGTACGGGCCGCGCGCAGGCGGTGCGCGAGCACCTGGCCGACCCACTGGCCGACCTCGTTGCCCAGCGCCGGGTCGTCCTGGCACATGGACCGGACGGCCACGGCGTCGAACTCGTAGGCCCGGACCGGTGTGGTGGCCTCGGCGCCCAGGTGCCACACGTACGGGGCGAACAGCCAGGACCAGCCGATCAGTTCGTCGTGGCCGAGGTTCTCGATGACGGCTGCCCGGCGGCCGGGAACGTGCATGTCGAGTTCGACGCGGCCCGAGCGGATGATCCAGAACCGGTCGGCGCGAGCGCCTTCCTCGAAGAGCCGGGTGCCCTGCGCGAAGGTGACCTCGCGGGCGAGGCGCATCAGCCGTTCCCGGTGATGGGAGGGAAGGGCGCGCAGCATGGTGGGGGTCGGTGCGGTGCTCATGGCGTACCTCCCGAACGGCGGCGTACTGACTGCTACTGCCAGCGTGCGGTGGATGCCCCGGCCCGGGCATGGGCCGAACGGTCCCGGCCGCCCGGGACCTTCAGCACGTTCCTGAGCACGCCCCCGGCTACGTCGACCGCGACCGAGAACTGGTCGTCGGCCTCCGGACGGACGCCCCGCTCAAGCGGGCGATCATGCCGAACGGCGGCCGCGGACTCCTTTACTCGGCCGAGCACGGTTGACGGCGACCTCGAAGTACGACCCGCTGCATGCCGCTCATCGGCACCTTTGCTCGGAGGCCTGCGGTGATGCCGTTGCCGGGCCTGGAAAGGATGACCACGGGTCTGTCGAAGACCTGGTCGGGGTTCCGCGTGGGGAGGGTGTGCGGCTCGGACGAGGGCCGGGTGACCAGGACGGGAGAGCATGGTGTGCCGTGCCGATGGACGCCCTGCCGACGGTGCACCGTTTCGATACGCTCCGGGCCATGAGACTGCGGAACTCCCGTTCGCTGGACGTCGGTTCGGTGCATGTGATCGTGACGGGCGGGTCGAGTGGTATCGGGCTGGCGACCGCCCGGCTGTTCGCGGGCCGTGGGGCCGAGGTGTCGCTGATCGCGCGGGGGCCGGAGCGGCTGGGCGAGGCCGCGAAGGAGTTGTCG
>NZ_JBHXLU010000044.1:0-90330 GCF_042720695.1 Streptomyces sp. NPDC058457
TTCTTCACCTTCGCCCACACCTCGGGCCGGTGCTCCTTGACCCACGCCCACTGCTGGGCCTGGGACATGGCGAACACGAAGTCGGACTCGTCCTCGATGAGGGCGGTCATGTTGGCGGTCGTGCGGGCCACCTTGCGGACCGTCTCGCGCAGCGGCCACAGCCACGCCGAGTCGATGTGCGCGTGCCCCACCGCGCTGATCCGGTGCGCGGAGGGCGCGGCGGGGACGGCCAGGACCCCGGCGAGACACGAACGGGCCCGTTCCGCGGTGCCGTTCACGTCCTGGAGGTCGACGGCGTCCAGGGCCCGCTCGACCGCGCGCAGGATCTCCCAGCGGCGGGCCCCGTCGACGGGCAGCTCCGCCATGAGCTCGCCGAGCACCTCCAGGTCCATGACCAGGTTCCACACGGTCTCGTCGAAGACGGCCAGCCGCAGCTCGCCGAGCACGTACTGGGGTGCGTCACCGGCGGTCGCCCGGTCACCCATCGGGGTGGGCTGGAACGGCACGCCGCTCGCGTCCAGGTCCGGGTTGGAGGCGGCCTCGATGCGCCAGTGGACCTGCTCCCCACCGGCCACGGGTGAGCCTACGCGGACGTAGGAGTTGCGCGGGTGGAGGCCCTTCAGCGGCGTGCCGTCGGGCAGGTGGACGAGTCCCTCGCACTGGAAGCCCGGGGTGCGCGGGGTGAAGCCGAGGTCGAGGACGGCCTCGACGGTCCGGCCGGCCCACTCGGCGGGGACGGTGCCGGTGACCTTGAACCACCTGGTTCCCCACGGCGTGCCCCACGGGGTGCCCGGGGCGATGGGGCGGGTCGGGGCGGCCAGCCCCTCGGCCACCGGGACGGGTTCGTCCGGGGTGGACAAGATCTCCACGGTCAGGGGTGTGGTGACGGGGTGGACGGCGGGACGGATGCGCTCCCTGAGGACGCGTTCCAGACGCGCTTCGACCAGGTTCCGGTCGTCGTGCATGACGGGGGTCTCCTGTTGCGTGGTGCGGGTCAGTGGAGCGGAGCGGGGCGCTCGCAGGTGCTGGTCACCGGGAGTGCGCGGCCCTGGTCCGCCGCGTCCGTGAGGGTGAGCATGACGTCCAGGACGTGGGCGGCGAGTTCGGCCGACGCGCGGTGCGGGCGCCCCTGTGCCAGGGCCTCGGCGAGATCGGCGAGGCCGATGCCGCGGCCCGTGTCCCGGTAACCGGCGGAGACGGGCAGGGTCTGCCAGCCGTCGCCACGGTGGAGTTCGACGGCACCGTCGAAGCCGTTCGGGTCGGGCACGGACAACGAGGCCTCGGTGCCGTGCACTTCGATGCGCGGCAGCCGGGCGGCACGCACGTCGAAGCTCATGACCAGAGTGGACAGGGCACCGCCGGCGTGCTCCAGGACGCCGGTGATGTGGGTGTCCACCTCCACCGGGAAGACGGTCCCGGCGCGCGGGCCGCTGCCGATGGTCCGCTCGGCCCGCGGCCGTGAGGAGGCGCCGGTCACCCTGACCACCGGGCCCAGCAGGTGGACCAGGGCGGAGAGGTAGTAGGGGCCCATGTCGAGCAGGGGGCCGCCGCCCGGCCGGTAGTAGAACTCCGGGTCCGGATGCCAACTCTCGTGTCCGGCGCTGGTCATGAAGGCGGTGGCCGCGACCGGCCGGCCGATCAGACCGTCGTCGACCGCCTTGCGCGCGGTCTGCGTTCCGGTGCCGAGGACGGTGTCGGGCGCGCAGCCGACCCGCAGCCCGGCCTCCCGCGCCGCCGCCAGCACGGCGTCGGCCTCCTTGCGGTTCGCGGCCAGCGGCTTCTCGCCGTACACGTGCTTGCCCGCGGCGAGCGCGGTGAGGGCGACCTCCGCGTGGGCGGCGGGGATGGTGAGGTTGAGTACGGCGTCCACGTCGTCCCGGGCCACGAGCGCGGCGACGTCCGGCGCCTCGGCCGCCCCGGTCCGTTCGGCGGCGCTCCGCGCGCGGGCGGGGTCGAGGTCGGTGACGGCGGTGAGCCGTAGGGACCTGAGCCCTTCCAGGGTCGAGAGGTAGGCGCCGCTGATCTTCCCGGCGCCGACGATGCCGATGCCCAAGGGCTTCAGCGGCTCGCCCACAGCAGTCCCCTTTCGGTCAGTGTGCGCACTTCGGGCACGTCGAAGTCGTCCGGCTTGTGCCCGATGGCCGAGACGAAGACCCGTCCCGCGCCCCAGGTCCTGGTCCACACGGCGGGCATCACCGCGGGCCGGTCCCGGAGTTCGTCCGGCGGGAAGGTGGTGGTCGCGAGGACGTCGATGTGGGGGTCGGTCAGCAGCCAGTACTGCTCGGTGTGCACGGCGAAGTCGTCCAGGCCCGCGATGACGGGGTGGCCGGCCCGCTCGGGCAGCAGGTGCACGGTGTGGTCGTGGAAGCCCGGCGGGTGCATCACGAACTTGCCGCCGGTCAGCAGGTGGTAGCCGTGGTCGTGGAAGCTGTCCACGATGCCGCCGTGCCAGCCGGCCAGGCCGGTGCCGGCGCGTACCGCGGCGGCGAGGTTGTCGCTCTGCTCCCGGGTGATGGTGCCCATGGTCCAGCACTGCACGACCAGGTCGGTGGCGGCCAGGCGCTCCGTGTCCTCGTACACCGCGAGGTCCTCGGAGGTGTCGACGACGAACCCGTTCTCCTTGAGGAAGGGGACGAAGCCGTCGCTGATCGTCACGGGCTGATGCCCGTCCCAGCCGCCGCGGACGACCAGCGCCCGCCGGATGTCGGTGGTCAAGGTGATCGCACGCTCCCATCGGCGCCGCACGGCTTCGCACGGCGGTCGGTAGTGAAAGGGCGGGTCGGACGAGGGGCGATGTGAACCTATGAATGCCCCCATAGTTTGTCAATACGTTTTACGAACTATGGCGGGAGCCCGCCCGCGCCGGACCGTGCCCACGGCCGGGGCGCCTACCGTGCGCACGGTCGCGAAGTGCAAGCTGATGCCGCTCAGCCGGTGAAACCGAAAGTGGACGTCGAGTCGTGCCGGGTCGCGACCCGGCCGGAGCGCAGGTTCTGGATGGTGTTGCCGGAGAAGGTCCCGGTGCCGGCGGCCCCGGAGGTGACCCGGATCCCCATGCCGACACCGGAAGGACGAAGCGCGCGGAAACACCGTCGACCGCCACGGGGGCTCACGGACGAAGGCGGAATCACCTCACCGAGCAGGCACCCCACGCCCTGGAGACGCGCTCACCGCTACGACCATCCGCACCGCACGGAGCCACCCACCGGGCTCCGTCCCGGCAACACGATCAACCGCATCCCTCCCCGGCCCGGCAGGCAGCCGACGTGGCCCGACCGGCGAGGCCGTCCCTTGCCCGCCGATCGCGCCGGCGAGTCCAGCGACGGCCCCGTGGTTATTCCATCGCCTTGACTAACTAACTCCGAACCGCCTCGAAGCCTTCTCGCCGCCAGTCCCGGTCCGTGAGTTCGAGGAGCCGGGTGATGTCCGGTGGCTCGGGCAAAGGGCCGTGATCCCCCGTCACCTTGAGGGCGGAGACGGCGGTGAGGTGGCCGAGCCGGAGGGCACGGGTCGGTGTCTCCGCGCGCAGCAGCCCGGCCAGGAAGCCCGCCGCGAACGCGTCGCCCGCGCCGACCGGTTCCACCACCGCCGTCCGCAGCGCGGGCACCGTGCACGCGCCGTTCGCGGTCACGGCGGTCGCGGCCCGGGCACCGTCCTTGACGACGAGGATCCGCGGCCCGGGCAGCAGGTCCCGCAGGCCGGTGACGGTCAGGTCGGCGCCCCACAGCTCCTGGGCCTCGTCGAGGCCCACGAAAACGATGTCAGCGCGGTCGGCGAGGGCGCGCAGCACCCCCGGCGCGGTGCCGTCCGGCCACAGCGCGGCCCGGTGGTTGACGTCGAAGCTGACGGCGTACGGCCGTTCGACGGCGGGCGTGCCGAGGGCCCTGGTCACCAGGGCGCGGCAGGACGCGGAGAGGGCGGGGGTGATGCCGGTGAGGTGCAGAAGGGCGGCCGAGCCGAGGGGTTCGCCGTCGAGCAGGCCGGGGCCGAGGGCCGAGGCGGCCGACCCGGCGCGGTAGTAGTGGACGCGGGTTCCGGCGGGGCCCGGGTTCTTGAGGAGGAGGCCGGTGGGGCGGTGCGGGTCGGTGCGCACATGCGTCACGTCGACCCCGGCGGCGGCGACCGCGGCGCGCACCCGGCGGCCCAGCGGATCGTCGCCGACGGCCGAGAGCCAGCGGGCCTCGACACCGTGGTCCGCGAGGTACATGGCCACGTTGGACTCCGCCCCCGCGACGGACAGCCGTAGTTGCTCGGCGTCCGCCAGCGGCCGGGGCGGGTCGGGGGCGAGGGCGGCCATGGTCTCGCCGAGGCAGACGACCGGTCCCGGGGCCGGGCGCCAGGGGCCCGTCATGCCGGTCCCTCCTCCGGTACGGCGGCCCGGAACGCCCGGGCCCGCTCGCGCAGGGCGGTGATGCTGCCGCCGTCGGCCGCGTCCCCGACGAGGGGTGAGCCGATGCCGACGGCGGTGGCCCCGGCGGCCAGGTAGGCCCGCGCGGCCGCCACGTCGACGCCGCCGACCGGGACGAACGCGGCGTCGGGGAACGGTCCGCGCAGCGCCTTCAGGTACGCCGCTCCCCCGGCCTCGGCGGCCGGGAAGAGCTTCAGGGCCGCCGCGCCGCGGGCCTGCGCCGCGATCACGTCGGTGGGGGTCAGCACGCCTGCCAGGACCGGCATGCCGAGTTGCCGTGCGGTGTCGGCACCGGCGCCGAGGCCGGGGGTGACGGCGAAAGTGGCGCCCGCGTGGTGGGCGGCGTGCGCGTCGGCGGCGGTCAGCACCGTGCCGGCGCCCAGCGGCCGGCCGGGGCCGAGTTCCTTGTGGGCCCGGGCGATGACGGTGAGGGCGTCCGCGCCGCTGAGCGACACCTCGATCAGTTCGATGCCCTCCTCGGCCAGGGTCAGCACGGTGCGCAGGGCGGCTTCCGGGTCGCCGCCGCGCACGATGGCGAGCAGGCGGCGGGTGGCGAGGGCGGCTCGCAGATCCACGAGCGGGGCTCCTTCCATGATCAGCGGGGGCAGCGGCAGTCGGCGCCGACGGTGAGCCGCCAGCGGACCTCGCCCGAGGCGGGAACGCGGGCGGCGTCGTCCGGGCCCGCGTCGGTGAGGTCGAAGACGCGGCCGAGCATCGGCTCGACGCCCGTACTGCGGTAGGGCCGGTCGGCGGGGAAGCCGCCGAGGTTGCGCCACAGGGCGACGGAGAGCGGCTGCCCCTCCGCCTCGACGGTCAGGGCGAGCCGGTCCGCGCCGTCGTGCACACAGCACCGGCCGCCGTCCACCACGGCCCCGACCGCCGTACCGTCGTCCGGCCCGAACCGGTCGAGCCCCAGCCCCAGGGGCGCGGGCCAGGTGCCCGTCACCCAGGGGGCGCCGTCCGGCCAGGGACGGCCCAGCAGGGGCGCGGCCTCCGGGAACAGCCGGGTGGGCGCGCCCTCCCGGGCCCGCAGGACGGCCTCCTCGGAGAGGTCGAGGAGCGCGTGAGCGGCCCAGAGGAAGCGGAAGCCGGGTTCGGCCGTCAGCACATAGGCGGCCTCGACACCGCCGGCCGTGTCGCGCAGCCTGCGCGTCAGGGTGAAGCGGTCGCAGCGGACGGTCTCCCCGTCACCGTCCACGTCGCGGGTCCAGGGCCGGGACCAGGCGTCCCCGTGGTCGGGGGTGCCGCGGACGGTGGGGACGCACTCCTCCAGTCCCCCCGCGTCCACGAACGCGTCGCCCGGTGCCACGCCGTGGCGTTCGGAGCTCGCGCGCCGCCACAGCCACTCGCGGCCACCGCGGCGCAGCGAGGTCCAGCGGCCGCCGTGCGCGAGGTCGGTGACGACGTCGAGCGGCATGGTCACCACTCCGCGAAGGAGCCGTCGGCGTGCCGCCACACCGGGTTGCGCCACCGGTGCCCCGTACGGTCGGCCGCGCGTACGGCCGACTCGTCGAGGGTGATGCCGAGCCCGGGGGCGTCACCGCGGTGCGCGTGCCCGTCCACGAAGCGGAAGGGCTCGGGGTCGAGGAGGTAGGAGAGAAGGTCGGCGTCCTTGTTGTAGTGGATGCCGCGGCTCTGTTCCTGGATGAGGAAGTTCGGCGTGGCGAAGGCTACTTGGAGGCCGGCCGCGAGGGCGATGGGGCCGAGCGGGCAGTGCGGGGCGAGCTGCGCGCCGTAGGTCTCGGCGAGCGAGGCGATGCGGTGCACCTCGGAGATGCCCCCGGCGTGGGAGAGGTCCGGCTGGGCGACGGCGATGCCGGCGGCCAGGACGGGCAGGAACTCGGCGCGTGAGTACAGGCGTTCGCCGGTGGCCAGCGGCACCTGGCTCGCGGAGACCAGGCCGGGCAGCAGGTGGCCCTGTTCGGGGACGACCGGTTCCTCCACGAACAGCGGGTGCAGCGGGGCGAGTTCGGTGAGGACGCGGCGGGCGCTCGCCGCGGTGAAACGGCCGTGGAAGTCGACGGCGACGTCCCGGTCCGGGCCGAGCGCGTCCCGGGCGGCGCTCACCCGGGCCACCACGGCCGCCGTCTCCGCCGCCGTGGCCAGCGGCGAGGTGGCCCCGGCGGCGTTCATCTTCACCGCGGTGAAGCCCGCCTCGACCTGGGCCGCTATCTGCTCGGTCAGCTGGGCGGGTTCGTCGCCGCCGACCCAGGCGTAGACCCGCACCCGGTCGCGCACCGGACCGCCCAGCAGGGCGTGCACGGGCGCGCCGTAGGTCTTGCCTGCGATGTCCCACAGGGCCTGGTCGAGACCCGCGACGGCGCTCGAGAGCACCGGACCGCCCCGGTAGAAGCCGCCCTTGGTGAGCACCTGCCAGTGGTCCTGGATGCGCAGCGGGTCCTGCCCCACCAGGTATTCGGCGAGGACGTCGACAGCCGTGCGGACGACCTCGGCGCGCCCCTCGACGACGGGCTCGCCCCAGCCGACCACTCCGTCGTCGGTCTCGACGCGGCAGAACAGCCAGCGCGGCGGGACGAGGAAGGTCTCTATCCGGTCGATCTTCACTGGCCGCCGCTGCCTTTCGTGTCGTCGGACCCTGTCGCCTTGTCCGTCCCGGTCCCGTCCTCGGGGCCGTCGAGCCGCGCCAGGTCGCGGCCCGCCTGGTCGAGCAGGGCCCGCATGGCGGTCTCGGCCGCCTGTGGGTCGCGGTCGCGTACGGCGTCCAGGACGGCGCGGTGGGCGGGGACGGGGTCCTCGCTGTGCGGGGAGCTGTGCACGATCCGGTCGCGGTGGGCCAGCCCCGACTCGATCACCATCTCCATGCGTTCGAGCAGTTCGTTGTGGGTGGCGGCGAGCAGGGCGCGGTGGAAGGCGAGGTCGGCGTCGACGGCGTGGCCCGGGTCGGTGTCCTCCCGCGCCATGGCCTCCACGGCCGTCTCCAGCAACAGCAGGTCGGCCTCGGTGCGGCGCTCCGCGGCGAGCCGGACGGCGGCCGGTTCGATGATGGCGCGGACCTCGGCGAGGTTGCGTAGCAGCGACCACTCCGCGCCGGTCGTGCGGCCGCCCTCGAACTGCCAGCGCAGCACGTCGGCGTCGAGCAGGTTCCAGTCGGCGCGGGCCCGCACGAAGGTGCCGCGTTTCTGGCGGGCGTCGACCATGCCCTTGGCGGCGAGCACCTTGAGGGACTCGCGCAGGGCGGTGAGGCTGACGTCGAGTTCGCTCTGCAGCGCCACCAGGTCGAGCGTGGCCCCTTCCGGGATCTCGCCGCCCAGGATGCGGCGCGCCAGGGCCTCCACGGTCTGGCCGTGCACACCGCGGCGGGCGTAGGGCGTCATGTCGTACAGCCTTTCTGTTCAAAGGGCATCATGCGGAGGCCTTCACGACGCTCCAGCCACCGTCGACGACGAGACTGGACCCGGTGATGTAGGAGGCCTCGTCGGCGCAGAGGAACGCGATCGCCGCGGCCACCTCCTCGGGGGTGCCGAAGCGGCGGGCGGCCGTTCCGGCGATGCTGCGTTCCCGTTCGTCGGGCGGCACCCGGTTCCAGGCCCCGGTCAGGATGGGCCCGGGGAGTACCGCGTTGACGCGCACCTCGGGTCCGTACTCGACGGCGAGCTGCCCGCACAGGGACAGCAGGCCGCCCTTGGCCGCGGCGTAGGCGGGGTGGCCGGGGATGCCCGCGTGGGCGTGCACCGACGAGGTGAGCAGCACCGCGCCGTGGCGGGCCCGCAGGTCGGGCAGGACCGCCTTCACGCCGAGGAAGCCGCCGGTGAGGTTGACGGCGAGCTGCCGCTGCCAGGACGGCAGGGTCATCTCGTGGGCCGGCAGGACCTCGACGGTGTAGGCGTTGCTGACGAGCACGTCGACCGGTCCGTAGGCGTGGGCGGCGGTCACGATCCGCGCCCAGTCGTCCTCGGCGGCGACGTCCGCGTGCACGTACCGGGCCCGGCCGCCGTCCTTCTCGATCCCGTCCACCACGGCCTGGCCGCGTTCGTCCGCGATGTCGGCGAGTACGACGGCGGCGCCCTCCCCGGCGAGGCGTGCGGCGGTGGCGGCTCCGATGCCGGAGGCGGCGCCGGTCACCACGGCGGTACGGCCGGTGAAGCGGGCACCGTACCGTGGTACGGACTGGTCCATCGGGCTCCTTAGAGGGTGAGCTGCTGGCAACATATGCGTCCTACAGGCGTCTCAGCACCACCAGGTCGGCGTCGTGCTCGGCACTCCACGCGAACGGCAGGCCGTGGTGGAGCAGATGGGCTCCGCCGTACGACGTTCCCGTCGCCGTGTCCTGGTAGCGCGCCGCCGGGTCCAGGCCCCGCAGCCGGAGCCGCGCGGGGCGGCCGGGCAGCAGTGGTGCCCCGTCGAGGCGGCCGGTGGAGAGCGCGGCGACGACGGTCCGGTCACCGGCGTCGTACTGCACGCCGCAGGTGGGGTCGTCCGGCGTGCCGAGCAGCCGGGCCTCCCCGTGGTGGACGACGTCCCGTACCTCCTTGTACCGGGCGATCCACCGGGCGGCCTCGGCCCGCTGCTCCGGGGTCCAGGCGCGCAGGTCGGCGCCGATCCCGAGGACGCCGCACATGGCGTTGACGAAGCGGAAGGCGAGGCTGCGCGGGCGCGGGTCGAAGATGCCGGGGGCGTCGGTGACCCAGGAGCTCATGACGTGGGGCGCGTGGGCGTGCAGGAAGCCGTGCTGGATGCGCAGCCGGTCCAGGGGCGCGGTGTTGTCGCTGGGCCAGACGACGTCGGTGCGGGCGAGGGTGGCGTGCTCGATCCGCCCGCCGCCGCCGGCGCAGCCCTCGACGGTGACGTCGGGGTGGGCGGCGCGCAGGTGGTCGAGGACCCGCAGGTATCCGGCGACGTGCTCGGCGTCCAGGTCGGCCGGACCGGCGCCGGGGCGGCCGCGTTCGGTGGGCGGGCGGTTCATGTCCCACTTCAGATAGCCGATGCCGTGGGCGCCGAGCAGCCGGTCGAGGGTGCCGATGACGAAGTCCTGGACGTCGGTCCGGCCGAGGTCGAGCAGCAGCTGGTTGCGGACGAGACGGGCCGGGCGGCCGTCGATGCGGTAGACCCACTCGGGGTGTTCGGCGTACAGCCGGCTGCCGGGGCTCACCGCCTCCGGCTCCACCCACAGTCCGAAGTCGAGGCCGAGGGCGCGGACGTCCGCCACGAACCGGTCGAAGCCCTGCGGGAACGCCTCCGGATCCGGGTACCAGTCGCCCAGTCCCCCGGTGTCGTCGGCGCGGCCGGTGAACCAGCCGTCGTCCACGACGAACAGCTCGGCCCCGATGTCCGCGGCCACCTTGGCCAGCTCCAGCTGCCCCACCGCCTCGACGTCGAAGCCGGTGGCCTCCCAGGAGTTGTAGAGCACCTTGCGGGGGCGGTACAGCCGTTCGCCGGAGAGGCGGCGCTCGTAGCGGTGCCAGACCCGGGACAGGCCGTCGAGTCCGTCCGGGCTGAAGGCGCAGGCGAGCCGCGGGGTCGCGAGGGTCTCCCCGGGGGTCAGGTGTACGGCGCCCTCGTGCGGGACCCGGCCGGCCCGGACCCGGACGGTTCCGCCCGGCTCGGCCTCCGCCGTGATGTGCCAGTTGCCCGGCCATTCGAGGGCGACACCGTACGCGGCGTCCCCGTCCTGCACCGCGAGCCAGGGCGCGTAGGCGTGGCCGGGCACACTCTGCAGGCTACCGATGGTGAACGTGCCCCGGGCGAGGTCGAGTTGGGTGCGCTGGAACTCCTGCGACCACTGTCCGGCGAGGTACGTCAGCCGGGCCGCACCGGTGACCGGGATGTTCACGGCCGCCGAGTCGAGCCGTTCCAGGCGAAGTTCGGCCGTGGCGGTGAACTCGGTCCAGCGGAGGATCACGTCGGTGCCGGGGACGGTCTCGTAGCAGAGGACGGTCCGCAGGCCGATCAGCTCGTCCACGAAGGCGAGCCGCAGGCCCCCGTCCGTCTCCTCGGCGCCGTCGAACTCCCACCACAGGCCCCGGCCCGCACCGGCGACGAGCTCGGATCCGGTGAACGGCCGCAGCCCGTGCGGAAGATACTCGGCGGGGGCCGCGTCGGCGGGGGTGACGAAGTGGGTGCGGTGGGACCAGTCAAGGGCGGACGGCCCGTCCTCGACGCCCAGCGGGCCCCAGGCGTCGAGCTCGGCCCACGGCCCGTCCGGCGACAGCCGGACGGTGTAGCTGGTGTGGGCTGTCCGCAAGGTCCAGCGGCGGTACGTCACTTGACCGCTCCCAGGTTGAGGCCGGCCACGAAGTGCCGCTGGAAGCGCAGGAAGACGGCGACCGTGGGTGCGGCGGCGATGACGGACCCGGCCGCGATCACGTTCCACATCGACACGTACTGGCCCTGGAGTCCGATGAGGGCGGCGGTGATCGGCATCTTGGTGTCGCTGCGCAGGACGGTGATCGCCCAGAGCAGGTCGTTGAAGATCCAGGTGAAGGACAGCGCGCTGAGGGCGGCCAGGGCGGGGCGGGTCAGCGGGAGGATGATCCGCCAGAAGATCTGCCAGGGCCCGGCGCCGTCGACGACCGCCGCCTGCTGGATCTCCACCGGGATCGACCGCATGAACCCGTGCAGGACGAAGACGTAGAAGCCGACGCCGAAGCCGATCTGCACGCCGATCAGGGCGGGCAGGGTGTCGTAGACGCCCATCACCTCGCTGAGCTTGGACACCGGGATGAGCAGGATCTGCGGCGGGAGCAGGTTGCCGCCGAGCATGAGCAGCAACAGGGAGCGCCGGAAGGGGAGTTCGTAGCGGCTGAGGGCGAACGCGGCCATCGCGGCGAGGGCCAGGGTCACCAGGACGCAGGGGACGGTGACGAGCAGGCTGTTGATCAGGGCACGCTGCTGGCCGCCGCCGGTCCAGGCCTGGCCGAAGTTGGACAGGGTGAAGGAGTGCGGCCGGCTGCCCAGGCCGTGGGCGGCGATGTCGTCGAAGGAGCGCAGGCTGGTCACCAGGACCAGGGCGATCGGCAGCAGCCACAGGACGGCCAGGGCGCCGGCGCCGAGGTGGAATCCGGCGGTGGCCGCTCTTCTGCGGCGCAACGCCGTGGAGTTGGCCGTGGCGTCGGCGGACATCAGTCGGCCTCCCGGAAGGCGCGCACGAGGTAGGAGGCGATGACCCCGAAGGCGAGGACGAAGATGACGACGGCCAGGGCGGAGCCGTAGCCGAGGCGCAGGGACTGGAAGGCGGTCGAGTACATGTAGGTGCTCAGCAGCTCGGACGAGTGGTAGGGGCCGCCGCGGGTGAGCGACCAGACGACGTCGAAGGAGCGCAGCGAGTCGATGACGATGACCGACAGGACCACCGCGTTGACACTGCGCAGTTGGGGCAGCGTGACGTGCCGGAACCGCTGCCGGGCGCTCGCGCCGTCGACCTTGGCGGCCTCGTAGAGCACCGGGTCGATGCCCTTGAGGCCGGCCAGGTACAGGACCATGACGTAGCCGATCTGGCGCCACAGGGCGGGCACGATCACCGCGTACAGGGCGGTGTCCTGGTCGGCGAGCCAGGCGTGCTGGAGGCTGCCGAGGCCCACCCCGTCCAGGACCCGGTTCAGGACGCCGTCGGGCTGGTAGATCGCCTGCCAGACCAGGGCGGTGGCGACCAGCGAGAAGACGACCGGCAGGAACAGGGCGGCCCGGTAGAAGCCGACCCCGCGCCGTTCCTGCTGGAGGAGCAGCGCGGCGGCGAGCCCCAGGACGGCGGACAGGCCGCCGAAGAGGACCAGCCACAGCACGGTGTGGCCGAGCGCGCTGCGGAAGACGTCGTCGTGGGCCATCTCCCGGAAGTTGTCCAGGCCGACGAACTGCGGCGGGGAGACGCCGTCCCACTTGGTCAAAGCGAGGTAGAAGCCCTGGAGCGCGGGCCAGAACACCCACAGGGCCTCGGCGAGCAGCGGGACCAGGACGAACGCGAGGACCAGCGGCGGGGTGCGCCGGGGGCCCCGGGGCCGCCTGCCGCTGACGGGCAGGCGGGCCGGGGACTTCCGGTCGGGGGCGGTGAGCACAGCCACGTCAGGCGTTCCAGATCTTCTGGGCATCGCGCTGCCAGTCGGTCAGGATGCTGCCGATCTGCTTCGGCTTGGCCAGGAACTTGGTCAGGGCGGTGTCCGCGGTGGGCTGGAGGGCGTCGCTGGAGTCGCGGTTGAAGAACTGGGTGATCTCGGCTGCCTCGGCGACGTGCGCGCGGCCCTTCTTCACCAGCGCGGTGCCGGCGTCCTTGGCGTCCGGGTTGCAGGGCAGGACGGTGCCGGAGGAGCCCTTGATGTAGATCTCCTGGGCCTCGGCGGTGGCGAGGTACTTCATCAGGTCGAGGACCTGGTCGCGGCGTCCGGTGCGGGCGCTGGCGAAGTAGCCGTCTACGGGCGCCTCCTCGGCGAGCGGGACCTTGGAGTCGATGACGGGGAAGCGGAAGAAGTCGATGTCGTCCAGGGCGCTCTTGGGTGCCGAGTCGGCGAAGAAGGTGCCGATGAGCATCATGCCGGTCTTGCCGCCCAGCAGCGCGGTCGTGGCGTCCTGGAAGGCGAGGGCGGTGCCGTTCGGGTCGAAGTACGGCAGCACCTCCTGCCAGCGGTCGAAGACCTTGCGCACCTCTGGGTCGTCGAACCGGTGCTTCCCTGCGAGGAGTTCACGGTGGTACTGGGCGCCGTTGATCCGGATGTCCAGGTAGTCGAACCAGGCCGACGCCACCCAGGGGGTGTTGCCGCCCGCGCCGAGCCCGATCGGGGCGACGCCCTTCTTCTTGAGCTTGTCGCACAGGTCGAGGAAGCCGTCCCAGCTGGTGGGCGCGCTCACGCCCCACTTGGCGAAGTTGGACTTCCGGTAGAACATGCCCCACCAGTAGTAGGTGTTGGGCACGAAGACCTTCTTGCCGGAGCTCGCGGTGCACAGCGAGTGCAGGGCCTTGGTGTACCGCTTGAGGTCGGGCGAGGAACTCCACGCCTCGTCGAGGTCGAGCAGCAGGTTCTTCTTGGCGTAGGCGTCCGCCACCGAGCCGGGGTACCAGGTGTACACGTCCGGCGGGTTGGCCGAGGTGAGGTAGGTCGGCAGCTGGGTGCGGAAGGTCTCGGCGGCGACCGTGTTGAGACTGGCCTTGCCGGAGCCCTTCTTGGCGTACGCCGCGACCAGGTCCTCCATCGCGGACTTGGCTTGCGGGGCGGACAGGTTGGACTGGAGGGTCACCGCGCCCTTCGAGGAGCCCTTGCCGGTGGAGGTGGAGGTGACACAGCCGCTGAGCACTGCCGCGGTCCCGGCGGCACCGAGTCCGGCGAGGAACCGCCGTCTGCTGGTCTGGGGGTTGGCCATGGTGGATTCCTCGTTCACTTGAATTGGGTCCGGTACACGTGGCCGTCGACTCCGCGGAACACCGCGTCCACGGCTCCGTCCGGGCCGGCGACCGCGCCGAGCGATCCGTCGAACGCGGCGCTCGGGAACTCCTGCCGCTTGCTCCAGCCCTGCCAGGCGCCGTCGGCGTACCGCTGCTGCCAGAGGGTGTAGTCGGCGGCCCGCACGTAGAGCAGCACCGTGTCTCCGACTGCGACCAGCGTCGGGCTGCCGCTGACGGTCCCGCCGACGGACGTCCAGTCGGACCACTGCCCCGACGTGTCCTGCGACCGCGTCCACACGTCGTCCGCCGCGGTGCGTACGGCGACGTGGACGCGCCCCTGCGCGTCTACGGCGGCGGACGGACGGCCGGAGACCTGCCGTCCGGCGGGTGCGCCGAGCGAGGACCAGCCGGACGCCGGACCGCGCTGCACGACCGTGCCGTCGGCGCCGCGTGCGAACAGCGTCCAGTGGGCGGGACCGGTGAAGGCGACGGACGGTGCGTCGGTCAACTCGCCGCCCAGGGACTGCCATCGGCCCCAGCGGCCGTCGGCGTAGACCCGCCGGTAGGCCCGGGAGTCGGCGCCGCGTACGAACACGTCGATCCGGCCTCCGGCGGAGGTGTAGGCGGCGGGCTGGCCGAGGATCCTGCCCTGCGCGGGGCCGCCGAGGTCCTGCGTCCGGCCGTCGGTGTTCTCCACGAGCGAGCCGTGCGGCCCCCGGAAGAACGTGGATCCGTCGCTCGTCACGGCCGGGCTCGCCGTGGCCGTCACGCCCAGGTCCGTCCCCGGCAGGGCGTCGGCGCCGGTGAGCTTGAGGAACGCGGTGCCGTGCGCGGGCACCTCGACGGTGTACGACCCGGTGTGGATGCCCCGGTCGGCACGCGCCCGCAGGTCACGGACCCGCACCTGACCGCCGAGGCCGGTGTCGGCGAACTGGACGGTGCGCTGGGCGGGTTGGTCGGAGCGGTTGAGCAGCACGACCGCGCGCCGGCCGCTCCCCCGCAGCACCTTGCTGTAGACGTCGCCGACCGAGTCGGTCGCGACGCGTACCCCCTGCACGGCGAGGGGGTCCTGGTCGACGGCGATGATCTCCGGGTTGCTGAGGGTCCTGAGCATCGAGTCGGACAGGGTGCGCGGGTCGGACCCCAGCATCAGCGGCGAGCCCATCTCGGCCCACATCACGAACTGGGTGGTGGACTCCTCCTGCGTGAGCTCGTACGTCCCGTCGGTCATCTTCCGCATGGGGATGAGGTAGTCGGGGTCGTTGTAGTGGCCGGGGCCCTGCGCCTCGGGGTGCCAGGCGTTGGCGTCCATGTTGCGCAGGATGTCGGGCCACTCGCCGGGGCTCGGGGTACCCCAGGCGATGTCGGTGCCGGTGCGCCAGGAGTCGGCGATCGCCGGAGCGTAGACGTAGGTGTTGTGGGCGTCCTGCTCGGGGGTGTGCGGCAGGCCCCAGTCGTCGGTGAGCGGGTTGCAGAGGTTCAGCAGCATCTTCCGGCCGGACTTGGCGACCGCGTCGCTGAACTCCTTGTAGGCGGGCCCGGGATCGAGCTTCGCGCCGATCCCGCAGAGGAAGTCGACCTTGATCGCGTCGATCTTCCAGCTCGCGAACTGCCGTGCGTCCTGGTCGTAGTACCCACGGCTGCCGAGACCGCAGCTCTTGCCGCCGTCGTAGGTACCGGCGTCGGTGTAGATGCCGGCCCGGAGTCCGCGCTTGTGCAGGTAGGAGACGAGGGCCGGGATACCGGAGGGGAAGCGGTCCGGGTTGGCCGTCAACCGGCCCTGGGCGTCCCGGGGGTTGTCGGCCTGCCAGCCGCCGTCCAGCCACACGATGTCGTAGCCGGCGTCCCGCAGACCGCTGCTGACCAGCTTGTCGGCGACGGCGCGCACCTCCTTCTCGGTGGGCGCGCCGAGCCCGTAGTAGGTGTTCCAGCCCATGTAGGGCGTCGGCGCGAGGCCGCTGTCGTAGCCGGCGGGTGCGCCTTGGTCGACGGCCGTCCGCGCGACGGCGTCGGGGGTCACGGTGGCGGCCAGGACCACCGCGACGGCGGCCGCGAGGGCGGGCCGGGTGAACCGGTGGTGCAGGGGTCTGGGTGCGGGCGGGTGCGAGGTCACGTACGTCTCCCAGGGGTCGGGAAGCAGGAGAACGGGACGCGGGCCGCTCTGCCGGAGCGGGCCTACGGCGTCACGGCGAAGACTGTGGCCCGCGGCCGAAACCATGTCAAGAATAATTACTAATTTAATAGAAGCAGGACGGAGGCATGCACAGAGTCTTGACAGGCCCACCTCGCGAAGGCAGTGTTCGGCAACGTTGTCAGAGGCGATGGCAACGTTGTCATCAGCCTGGTACCCGGCTCGAACTCCCCTGATCGGAGCCCTCGTCCATGTCGGATCAGTCAACTCCGCCGTCCCGCCGTGCCGTTCTCTCCGCCGGCACCACCCTGCTGGCCGGATTCGGGCTCGGCACGGGCCCGTTCGCCACCACCGCCACGGCCGGATCCGGACAGCCGCCACGGGGCTCCTCCGTCGGCGAACTCGCCGCCTACCGGCCGGTCTCGGTGTCCTCCACGGACTACGCGGCCACGCCCGCGGAGTTCGCCGTGGACGGTCTCGGCACGGTCGGTGTCCGGGGCTCCGGATGGCGCGCCGCCGCCGGCGACCCGCAGTGGATCCAGGTGGACCTCCAGGCCGTGTGCCGGGTCGAGTCGGTGCGGCTCGTCTTCGAGGCGACCGTGGACGACCCGCCGTTCACCGACTCGCCGAGCGGCAGCCCCCGCAACGACACGACGGGGCAGGAGATCCTGTCGAGCTGCGCGGTCGGCTTCGTCATCGAGACCTCGCGCGAGGGCGGTACCTGGACCGCGGTGCACCGCACCGACTCCGGCACCGGCGGGGTCATGGAGATCACCCTGTCCGAGCCGGTGGACGCACGCTGGGTGCGCATGACGGTGCACAAACGCTCCAACGCCAACCCGCTGGGCCTCAACGGCTTTCAGGTGTACGGCACGTGCGACGCCCCGCGCCCCGGAGCCACCGGCTGGACGGACTGGGGCACGCATCCGCGCTCCCCCGAACCCCTGCATGTCGCGGCGGACGGCACCGTCCCGCTGGAGTCCGGCTGGGACCTGACCCTGGACGACTGGGCCGGCGGCGACGGCCCCGCGCTGTCCAGGCCCTCGGTGGACACCGGCCGTTGGCTGCCGGCCACGGTGCCCGGCACCGTACTGACCTCCCTGGTGGACCAGGGCAAGCTGCCCGACCCGGTCTCCGGCCTGCACAACCTCCAAATCCCGGAGGCGCTTTCGCGGCACTCCTGGTGGTACCGGCGCGAGTTCCGCCTGCCCGGGGGCCTGCGCACCGGCGCCGGACGCCGGGTCTGGCTGGAGTTCGACGGGATCAACCACCGGGCCGAGGTCTGGCTGGGCGGCGGCCGGGTCGGTGACGTGACCTTCCCCTTCGCCCGTGCCGCCTTCGACGTGACGAAGCTGCTCGCCGACGGCCCGGCGCAGGCCCTCGCCGTCCGGATCACCCCGATGCCCTTCCCGGGCAGCCCCGGCGACAAGGGTCCGGCCGGGCTGGCCTTCGTGGACGCGGGCGCGAACATGATGAACCGCAACTCGCCGACGTACCTGGCCGCTTCGGGCTGGGACTGGATGCCGGCGGTCCGGGACCGGGCGGCCGGCATCTGGAACCACGTCCGGCTTCGCTCGACCGGCCCGGTGGTCCTCGGCGACCCCCGGGTGGACACCAGCCTGCCCGACCTGCCCGACACGGGTACGGCCGAACTGACCGTCGTGGCCCCGGTGCGCAACGCCGGCACCGGGTCCGCACGCGTCACCGTCACCGCCGCCTTCGGGGACGTACGGGTGTCGCAGACGGTCACCGTACCCGCCGGCGATTCCACCGACGTCGTCCTCTCCCCTGCCGACCACCCCCGACTGCGCCTCCAGAAGCCCGAGTTGTGGTGGCCCAACGGCTACGGCGAGCCGACCCTGCACCGGCTGACCCTCACCGCCTCCGTCGCGGGTGAGGAGAGCGACCGGCGCACGACCCGCTTCGGGATACGCCAGTTCGGCTACGAGTACGAGGTCCCGCTCACCTTCCCGCCGGGCGGCAACGCCGTCGCGCAGACGGTGGACCTCACCCGGCGGACGGCACGGTACGTACGCGTGCTGTGCGGCACGCGCGCCACGGGCTGGGGGGCGTCGATGTGGAGCCTGGCGGTGCTGGACAGCGCGGCGCCGGACACCGACCTGGCCCTGCACCGGGCGGCCACCGCGTCCTCCGTCGACGACCCCGGGCACGGGCCGGGCAACGCCACCGACGGCGACCCGGGCACCCGCTGGTCCTCCGCCTACGAGGACGGCCAGTGGATCCAGGTCGACCTGGGGAGCTCGGTGTCGTTCGACCGGGTCGTCATCACCTGGGAGACGGCGTACGCACGGACGTACACCGTCCAGGTCTCCGACGACGGCTCCGACTGGACCGACGCGCGGTCCGTCGACAACTCCACCGTGCCGCTGAAGATCAGCGTCAACGGCGTCCGGGTGTTCTGCCGCGGCGGCAACTGGGGCTGGGACGAACTGCTGCGGCGGATGCCGGCCGCGCGCACGGACACGGCCGTGCGGATGCACCGCGACATGAACTTCACGATGGTCCGCAACTGGGTGGGCAGCAGCAACCGCGAGGAGTTCTACGCCAGTTGCGACGAACACGGGCTGCTCGTGTGGAACGACTTCCCCAACGCCTGGGCCATGGACCCGCCGGACCACCAGGCCTTCCTCGACCTCGCCCGGGACACCGTACGGCGCTACCGGATCCACCCCTGCGTGGTCGTGTGGTGCGGCGCCAACGAGGGCAACCCGCCCGGCCCGGTGGACGACGGCATGCGCGCCGCGGTCCGCGAGGAGGCACCCGGAGTCCTGTACCAGAACAACTCCGCGGGCGGGATCGTCTCCGGCGGCGGCCCGTACGGCTGGGTCGAGCCCGAGCGTTACTCCTCTCCCTCGACCTACGGCGGCGGGAGCTTCGGCTTCCACACGGAGATCGGCATGCCGGTGGTGCCGGTCGCCGAGACGATGCGACGCCTCGTCGGCGACGAGCCCGAGTGGCCCGTCGGCGGTGCCTGGTACCTCCACGACTGGAGCACCAAGGGGAACCAGGCTCCGCAGAGCTACCGGGCCGCCATCGAGTCCCGCCTCGGCACGGCGACGGACCTGGACGACTTCTGCCGCAAGGCGCAGTTCGTCAACTACGAGAACATCCGCGCCATGTTCGAGGCCTGGAACGCCCGGCTCTGGGACGACGCGAGCGGGCTGATGCTGTGGATGTCGCACCCCGCCTGGTACAGCACGGTCTGGCAGACCTACGACTACGACTTCGACGTCAACGGCGCCTACTACGGCGCCCGGAAGGCCGCCGAGCCGGTCCATGTGCAGGCCGATCCCGTCGAAGGCCGGGTGATCGCCGTGAACCACACCCCGCGGCCGGTCGGCGGCGCGACCGTGACCGCCCGCTGGTACGACCTCGCCGGCCGGCAGGTCGCCCCCGAGCGGCAGTCGACCGTCGACATCGCGCCGTCCGCCACCACCACCGCGTTCACCGCGCCCGTCGAGGACGGCCTGCCGGACTTCCACCTGCTGCGGCTGCGCCTCACGGACGCGCGGGGCACGCTGCTCTCGGAGAACACGTACTGGCGCTACCGCTCCCCCGAGGCCATGCAGGCCCTCGACCGGATGGAGCGGACACGGATCTCCGTCGGCCCCGCCCGCACCGACGGTCGCACGACGACCGCCCGGGTGACCAACCGGGGCCCGGCGGTCGCGGCCATGCTCCGGGTCTCCCTCCTCGACGCCCACACCGGAAACCGCGTGCTGCCGACGCTCTACAGCGACAACTACCTGTGGCTGCTCCCCGGAGAGTCACGGACCATCACCGCGACCCACCCGGCCGGTCCGCCGGTCACCCGTCCGAGCCTGCGCGTCGAGGGCTACAACGCCGCCCGCACCAGCACACCATGAAACAGAGTCGGTGTCGGGCTTGCCCGGCCGCTTCGTCGGCCGGCCCCCGCCGGATCCGAGGCCCTGGACCGGCAACTCGATGGCGTCTATCCCGCCGTGAGAACCAGCTTCTCGTGCACTTGGCCGGATTCCAGCAGGGAATGTGCGTGCGCGGCATCCGACATGGGCAGGAGCCGTTGGGTGCGGAGCCGGAGTTCGCCGGACGCCAGGAGCGGCATGGTCAGGTCGAGGGCGTCCGGGGCCCGGTCCGGCGTCGGCGCGGAGAGTACGACGCCGAAGTCGGCCGCGTGTTCGTCCGCGAGGGTGATCACCCTCGCGGGGCCGCCGGCGAGTGCGACGGCGTCGCCGAGCCCGCCTCTCCCCCCGGCGTCGAGGACGGCGTCGACCTTTCCGACGTCCGCGGAGTCGCGCACCCGCGCGAGGAGGTCGGGCCCGTATCGGACGGGGATCGCGCCGAGTTCCCGGAGGAGTTCCTCGTCGCGCGGACCGGTGGCGCCGATGACCGTGGCGCCCTGGGACAGCGCCAGCTGAGTGGCGATGAGGCCGACCGAGCCCCCTCCGCCGAGGATGAGCAGGGTCTCCCCTGCAGTCAGTCCCAGCTGTCGCAGGACACCGACGGCGGCTTCCGCCGAGGCCGGCAGTGCCGCGGCGTCTGCCCAGCCGACGTTGGCCGGCTTGGCCGTCCAGGAGGAGGCGAGGGCGTACTCGCCGTACCCGCCGAGGGCGGGCAGCATGGCCGCGACCTCGTCGCCTGTCGCCACTCCGGTGACGGCGGGTCCGAGGGCGTCGACCGTGCCCGCGGCTTCGAAGCCGAGGACCGCGGACGGCGGCAGCGGGAACACCTGCCGCAGGTCTCCGCGACGGATCTTGAGGTCGGTGGGGCCGACCCCGGCCGCGTGCACACGGATCCTGATCTGACCGGGTCCCGGCTCGGGCATGGCGACGGGAGACCAGGCGAGCGCCTCGGGTTTCCCATAGCCGGTGAGCACCGATGCGTACGGCATGATGACGGCCTCCGCGGGATGGTGTCGGGTGAATACGGCACGCGGTAGCGGCCGACAGAGAGCTTAGGTGACATGTCACGCAACAACAAGGGTGAGACTCTCCCCGAGGGCGGGTGGCTCGACGGCGACGAGCAGCGGGCGTGGCTGGCCTACGTCCGGCTCCAGTTGCGGATGTCGTACGAGATGAACCGTCAACTGGTCGCGGACAGCGGCCTGTCGCTGCCCGACTACGACGTGGTGACGGCTCTGAGCGTGGCCGACGGAGGGCGGATGTCGATCACCAGGCTCGCGGCTCATATCGGCTGGGAGCGCAGCCGGTTGTCCCACCACGTACGACGGATGAGCACCAGGGAACTGGTGACGTGCGGCCCTTCGGCCACCGACGGGCGGGTCACCGAAGTGGCCCTCACCGACAGCGGGCGGCGTGCTCTCCAAGAGGCGGCGCCCGGACATGTCGACCTCGTCCGGTGCCTGTTCTTCGGCGGGCTGCCGAGCAGCCTCCTGGGGCCGCTCACCGAGGCCCTGGAGAGCGTGTACGCGAACGTCATCCAGCAGGGCACGCTGCCGCCGCCCGTCGGCTGGCACCCTGCGGAGAACTGACCCCCCTTGGGGATGTCGTCGTTCCAGCACGCGAATCCGCAGGTCGATCAGGCTCGCTACGCGCCCTGGCGCAGGGCGGCGGCCATCCACTCCCGGATTTCCGCCGCCCGGCCCGGGTCCGGCACGGGCGTACCGTTGACCGTCGCCACCAGGGACTGGTACCTGGTCAGCAGTTTCAGGCCGCTCACGTCGGCCAGCCGCTGCGCCGCCGTGCCGTTCCGGTCGAACTCGACGATGCCGCGCCGGGCCTTGTCGACGTCGTACTCCCCGGTCATGGCGGCGATCAGCCTGGCCGAGTCGGCGGCCACACGCTCGGCGATGTCCCGGGCCTGCGGCGAATCCGCGGGCACGCCGGCCTGCTGGGAGGCCCGTGCCTCCAGGAGAAGTCTCCGATGCCTCTCCACGCGGTCCATCATCTCCGGTGAAGCCACCAGCCTGCCCTGTTCGGTGCCGAAGACACGGTGGAAGAAGTCCCGCAGCGCCGTGCGGAACTCCTCGTCCTGCACTGTCTCGGCGAGTTCGATCCAGGCCTCCAACTGCTCGGTGGACGGATCCTCGGGCAGGTGCGGCCGCAGGCTGTACAGCCGCTCGACGTAGCCGGGATGGACGTCCAGGCCGTCGGTCACGAAGTCCCAGAACTGGTTGACGAGCCGGTCGCGGTCGTCGTCGGACATCGACACGAGCTTGCGCATCAGGCTCACCTGTTCCGTTGTGGTGTGTTGCCGGACGATGGTGCGCAGCACGGCGCGGCGCGCCCGGAACTGCCGTAACTGGTCCTCGACCAGCCGCAGATGTGTGGCGGCCAGGTCGTGCAGGGTGGTCTCCGCGGCCAGTACCCGGCGGATGTCGTCCAGGCCGGCACCCAGGTCGCGCAGGGTGCGCACGAGTTCGAGCCGGGCGATGGCGTGCACGTCGTACTGCCGGAACCCGCCCTCGGTGAGACGGGTGGGCGTGACGACGCCCTCGTCGGCGTAGAACCTGATCGCGCTCACGCTCAGGCCCGTGCGGCGGGCGACCTCCCCGATGGAGTAGAGCTCGTTCATACCGCTCACTATGGGATCTCAAGCGACCTGAGAGTCAAGCGAGCCGGCCACGACAGGGCCCCTGGTTCTGTTGACGAGTGCGGGCAGGCCGACAGTTCCACCACCGGCTGTGCTGACGGTGCCCCGCGGGGTGAGCCCGTGGGCGGTACCGCGCACCACCCACGCCGTGCCCGGATCGGTGAGGCTGGTGATGTCGTTCGCCGGTGCGCCGATCGCGGCGTCGGCGTAGCCGTCGCCGTTCACGTCCGCCACCGGTGACGCCACCGCTGAATCGGTCACCGGTCCTGTCGTCACCGGAGGCGCCGACGGTCGTCTGGTCGAAGCACTGATCGGCGTCCGGACCGTCCAGGCCGCCGGCTCGGCGCGCGGTGAACCGGGCTCAGGCCTGCGGCCGGAATGATCGAGCCGCTCCTACTTCCGCTTCGTAGTGGGTGGCGCTGCGCGGGCGACCCACCAGCCGACCAGAATGACCAGGACGACAAGGGCGGCCTTCAGCAGGAAGCCGAGCAGAGCGTCCGCGCCGTCGTGGTGAACCTCCCAGGTCACATACCCGGCGAGTACGACAGCCGCCAGCACGGCCAGAGTGACCAGTTGTCTCCCCACGGGCCGGGTGTCCGGGGTGAGCAGTGCTGCCGCCGACCAGCCGGCCGTCAGCACGAGGGCGCCCAGCAGCGGAAACACGAGGGGCACGGCGGGGACGACGAGTGAGATGCCGAGGAGGGCGCCGCCCAGGGCGACGGCCAGGTGCACGGCGTTCCTGCTGATGCCGCTCCCCTTGGTCATGAAGGTCACCATGGCCCAGACGGCCAGGGTGTAGCCGCGCAGGGAGGCGAACACCGTGCTGACAGGCTTGAACTGCTTCAAGCCTGTCAGCCCGGCAGCATCCGCCGTGTTCGCGGTGACGGCCGCCGCCCGGGTGACGGTGCGGGCGAAGTAGTCCGTGCCGACGTCGTCCACGATCGTCTGCCTGCCGATCGCCTCGGCCGTCCGCCACTGGTCCATGAGAGCCGGCGCCGTCAGGCGCGGAGACCGCGCCGCGTCGTAGCCGGCCAGCCATGCCCGGCCGGCTTCTGTGGCGTCCTCGCCGCGCTCGTCACCGTCCCTCTCACGGGCGCGCTCACCACGGACGGCCGTGGCCAGGGAGTCCAGGTCCTCGCGCAGGATGCGCAGTCTCAGCGGCCGGGCGATCGCCTCGACGCACCTCTTCAGCCCAGCGACCGCGGCCGGATCCGCGTCTGGCCCGGAGGCCCGCCGATCGGTCGTGGAGACCAGATGGTCGCGGACGTAGGTACGGATGTGCTCCCTGTCCGCGTGCCACTGTTGTTCGAGCCACTCGCGGTCCTCCTGCTGGTCCGCGGCCACGGCGCAGGCGTGGATGCCTTCCACGAGCGCCTCCGGGCCGAGCACCGAACCGAGCTGGCGGAGCCGGTCCGGTGCCAGCAGCATCCGTACGATGTGCTCAGCGCCGTCCAGGCGCCCGTGGATCCAGTCGTTGACCCGCCAGGAGGTGCGCCAGAAGGCGCCGAAGTGGTGCAGCTGTCTTCCCGTCACCAGATCAGGTGACGTGGCGGAGACCTGGATCAGCTCGACCTCCTGCTCGACCTCCATCGCTGCCCCCGAGAAGGCGAGCTGCACCACCTCCAGCCGGAGCAGCCGCCGCAGCACGGTCTCCTGATCGGCGGGTGCACCGTCGGCCGGAGCGAGCAGGCAGTCGTACAGGGCCCGCAACCGGGCCCGCTCGGTACCGTCGGGGTCGAGAACACTGTTGCTGTCGCGCAGGACTGCGTCGATGGGGCCGGCGCAGGCCGCCAGCAGACGGGCGAGACGTTCGGCCTGTGCGTTCTGCTGTCGGCGGCGACCGACCGTTCCGCCGTCCGCCGCCCCGTCCCAGGCGGTGAGCACAGCGGTCAGCCAGGTGCGCAGCTCGCCGGTGTTGGTCGCCCGCCCCAGCGAGTCGGTCACCCGGACGGGGATCGACAGGTCAGGGGCAACAGGGGCGGTCGCCCAGTGCCTGTCGAGCGCGCTCCACGTGTCCTGGATGTCCCGGAAGACGTCGCTGACGTCACCCCGCGCGGCAACGATCATCTGCCGTTCAGGCGAGTTCATACGGGCCAACCACACCGCCCGCTTGAGCATGTCTACGACGATGTCGCGGAGTCGCTGGACGGTGCTCTGTCCCCAGTCCCAGGCCTCCCCGGTGCGCTGCAGCGCCTCGTCCAGCGTGCCCGCGGGGATGAATGACGGGTCGCCAGGTGCGGGACGGTCGCGCTGAAGCAGCGAGCGGATCTCGGCGACAAGGTCACTCTCACTCCACCGGCCGTCGCCGACAGCCGTCTGGTGCGCGGCCAGGACCCGGCCGATGGTTCGTGCGGCGCCCTCGGTGCGGACCTCGATGTACGCGGGCCATGCGGCCGTGGCCAGCCGATCGCCGCCCTGGGTCAGTACGGTGGCGATGCGGTCGCGAGTGCGGCGGCGGGCGTGGGCGTCGGCGTTGCGGCGGCGGATCTCCTCCAGTTCCCGCGCGACGGAGTCGGTCGCACGCAACCGGGTCAGCACGCCCAGCAGCACCTCCGGGGCCGCCGGCAGCGGTTCCTCGTCGGACGGGACGGTCGCGGGTGACTCCGCCGCCGGCAGCTGCTGGCCCGGGTCGGGGACGACGTAGGCCAGGAGACGGCGCACCTGGAGCTGCGCGGTCTGCCGGTAGACGGCCTCCAGAGCCGGCCGGACGGGCTTGTTGAGCAGCAGTCCGCCGTCGAGCACGTACTGCGAGGAACGGAAGTTGACCACGCCGGCGTCCGACTTCCAGGAGCCGTCACGGTCGGCCACCGGAGTGGACACACGGGTCCAGCGCGGTTCGAACGCGCCGGGAAAGGAGGAGGTGCTCCGGGCCGCGGCAGCCAGTTCGCCCACCGCGGCCGGCTCGGTCAGGTCGCGGACCGTGCCGTCGCGGAAGCCGTCGGCCCGCCGGCCGAAGCGGAACAGGGCGTCGCGATCGGTCTCGGTGATGCGCACACCCATGTCGTCCGTGAACGACGTCGTCCGGCCGTGCCACAGCGTGCCGGTGAGGATCAGGTCGATCGACCGCTCGTCCACTTCGAGCCCGTCGCCGTCCGCGTTCGCCGCCGGCGCGTCGGCGATCGTGTGCAGGGCGTCGGTGACGCGTGCAAGGAAGTAGTCGCCCTTGAGCAGTGACGGCGGGCGGGAGTCCATCGGGTCGCGCAGCAGCTTGTCCACGGCGGCCGCGTCGCGCCACAAGTCGCGCATGGCCTCCAGACCGGTGCCCCGCGCGAGGCAGAGCGCCAGGAAGGCGCCGTTGATGCCGCCGGCCGACGTACCCGCGATCACGTCCACCCGGGCCCTGGCCCGCAGCAGGTCGAGCAGCGGCGCGTATGCCCGGCATGCTCCACGCCGGGCCGTCGCCAGCCGGTGCAGCTCCAGCGTGACGCCGCTGATCCACACCGCCAGGCTGACCCCGCCGTTCATCACCACGGCCAGTCGGATGTCCTGGTCGTCGACATCGGTCGTAAGAGCATCAACACGAGGCACGCAAACCCCCCGAAGATTGGGTGTGGCGTCATACTCCCGACATTTCGTCAGGTTAACCATACGTTGGCGGGTGGACAACCGGGTGCTGCTGCGCCGACGGCGCTTCCCGGCAAGCGGGGCCCGGAACCGGAGCGGCTGCGGACCGGGCCGATGCGGGTGTCGCGCACCGCGATGCGCGACACCCTCGACCGGGCCCGGGAGATCCGTGGCCTGTCGGTGGACGACGCCCAGGACCTGTCGGACGTGCCGATGGGCAGTCGGTACATGCCGATGGGCAGTCTTTCCGGAAAACCGTTCGCGTTCCGAGGGTCTTCGAGCCGAGACTGATGGGCCGATCACATCGGACAGGGAGAGTGGCCGGCGCTGACGTACAACCGTGACACCTTGCCCTTCCCCGAGAACCGTGTGCCTCCCCTCTCCTACGAGGCCATGCGGAACTGGGATGAACTCGACCCGGCCCGGAACCCGTTCGCCTGGGACGAGGACGAGGAAGCCCACCTCCGCTCGCTGGTCCGCGAGTGGGTGCCGCCTGTGCTCTCCGGTATGGCCGGCTGGTGGCAGGGCGAACGCTGGTGTGAAAGACAGGTGGAAGCGATCGTCCGGGAGCGATACGGCACCTGGGCCTGGGGCTGGAGCTGGTGCTTCCGGCACGGCGGGCCCATCGGTAACTGGGTCACCGGGCCGAGCTCGGTGACGACACCTGACGAAACCGCGGCACGCGTCGTGGCCGCGCTGCTGGAGTGGCGGGAGTGGTTGGAGCGGCTGGCTCAGCGCTTCGCCGAACTGGCGCCGCCGCCGGACGCCTCACCCGAGGATCGCAGCTGGCACCTGGAGCGGGCCTGCGTCCGGCTCGTGACGTACGCGCTGGACTGCTCGGGAGCGGAGGGTGGCTGGTACGGGCAGGCCTCGACGGTTCTGGGCTGGTTCCTCACCACCACCGGCATGGACCGAGCCGAAGCGAGGCGAGCGGTGGAGAGCGCGATCGGGGGCCGGTTCAAGAGCTGGATCGCCCCTGAACAGACGCTGATCGATTCCGTCGGCGAGGACCTCGCCGTCGGCCTCACCGGCCACGCCCCCTACCGGGACCACCGGGAGAGGGCGGCTCTGGAGGAGCTCCATGACCGCTACTGACAGCCTTGCGGTCTGGCTGCGCGTGCGCGGTGCGGCCGACTGGCAACACGCACCGGTCCTACGGCGGTCTCCGCCCGCGAGCGACGGGTTCCGGACCTGGTGCGAAGGGCCGGTGCGCCGACGCGACCCCGTTCGCGCCGAGCGTCTGCTCGCCGCCCACACCCTGGCCCTGGCCGATGCCGCACGCCGTACCCCGCTGGGCTTCGCCCTGCTGGCCGGCTGGCAGTGCGAGCTCCTCGGCGAGGCGGAGGCACCGTTCCGTGCGAACGACGCCTGGGCGAAGGCCGGCCGCGAGCGGTACGGCCTGACCCCGCGTACCCGGGCCGACTTCGCCTCCTGCCTGCGCGAGGCGACCGACCCGGACATCCCGCTGGCGGCCCGCGCGGCCCGCGTGTACCTCGACGTGGCGTTCTTCCACCCCTTCGCCGACGGCAACGCCCGCGCCGCCCTGCTGACCTTGGTGCACGTCCTGGCCCGGGAGGACGTCGTCCTTCCTGAGGTCGGTCCCCTCCAGACCACCCGTTACGCGGACGACGCCGCGGGCGCCGCCGACCTCGCCACTCTCATCGGGGTGCTCAACCGCAGCCGGAACTGAAGCCTTCGGGCGAGAGCACCGACGGCTTCCGCCGATCGGCGCCCGGGTCCAGCGGGCGTGGCACAGGTTCAGGTGCCCGAAGTACTCGGCATCGCGGGCATCGCGGGCATCGATCCCGTCACCCGATCAGTGGCCACGTCGAAAGAGCTCGGTAACCGAGCGAACGGAAGCAGCCGCACGTTCACCGGTTCCGGCGACGGCCCGCTCCGTGATTCCCGGGCTGCAGATCCAGGTCATCTGACCGAAGTGGTGCAACTGGCACACGCATACGGTGGGCGCGTCCGAACATCATCACCATTCCTTGATCAAGGGAGTGGCATCACCATGCCAATTGACCTACGGAACGCGGCTCTCGTAGATGGCGAATTCATGGACGGATCCGGCCGGCAGGCCGTCCATGAGCGCCTCGTGAGCGGGGCCACGGCGTCAGCGCTGTGCAGCACACGACCCAGTCCCTCACCCGGGACGTGGCGGCGGTGCTGCAGGCGGTCGCCCCGGACAGGGGCGAGTCGGCCGGCACGCTGAGCTCCGATCCGGAACCCGGCGCGCCCGTCCCGCCGATCCCGCTGCCCCACAACGGCAACGTCTTCCACGACCGCGAGAAGTTTCACGCCTCCTTCGCCGGTGACCTGCCGGAGTCCACCACCCGTCTGATGCGGGCCGAGCAGCGCCCGTTCACCGCTGCGGGATTCGACGAGCCGACCACAGCCGCCGCCTGGCACGACATCCCGTCCTCCGGTCTCGTCGCCGGCGCTACGAGTACGAACGAGCCGGCGCCAAGGCCGTGGTGGAGGTCCCCGGCGCCTCCCACGTCGTCTTCATCAGCCACCCGGGCATCACGACCCGTCTCATCGAGCCGTGTCCCGCGCCGAAGGGGAGGGCGGTCGACTGCAGCATCGAATTCCGGCTGCGTGCCTCCCGGTTCGACGGCTGCTTCGGTGTCACCCCACTCAGAAAGGAGAGCTGACCATGTCATCGGATTTCGTCCGCTATTCGCCGGAGATCGAGACCTTCGATCCGATGCTCAACGAGCATATGACCCAAATTCTCGACTATTGGGCGAAGAAGGTCGGCGAATCGCCGGTAAAGGAGGGCAGCGGGCGGGCCGTGCGCGGCGCCCATGCGAAGACATTCGGAGTCGTCAGGGCCGAGGTGGAGATCCTGAGCGAGGTCCCTGCAGCCTATGCACAGGGCATCTATGCGAAGCCTGGCCGACACGACGCGTTGATCCGGTTCTCCAGCTCCTCGAACCACTTGGGGCCGGACGCACAGCTGGGACCGGTCGTGGGTTTCGCGATGAAGATATTCGATGTCGACGGAACCAAGTTGGTGGATGAAGAGCCGGACTCGACCACGTTCGACCTCGTACTGAAGAACAGTCCGACGTTCATCGCGAATACCGCAAAGCACTACCTGTTCATCGAGGAGATCGGCGACCGGGTCGGCGACTACCTGACGCAGGGGCGGGCCGGGTTCCACCAGCTTCTGGCGGACTACCTCACAGGCAAAGGCACGCTGGAGCAGTCGGGCTGGGCCTGGGAAGAGCTGTTCGCCTTCGTGAAGACGGCAGCCGAGACGCAGGTCCGCAATCCGCTGCAGGGTACGTACTGGACCATGGCGTCGGTACGCCACGGGGACTATGTCGCCAAGGTCCGGATCGCCGCGGTGGCCGAGAACGCCGAGAACGTGATCCATCAGAAACTCGACCTCAGCAATGGACCGGACGTGTTCGGTCCGGTCCTGGTGGACGAACTGCGCGCACGCGCCTTCGATTTCGACCTTCAGGTGCAGCTGTGCACGGACCTCACGGCGATGCCGGTCAACGACACGACGGTGGAATGGTCGGAGAAGCTGTCGCCCTTCGTCACTGTCGGTCGGGTGCATCTCCCACGTCAGGACATCACCACGGCGGATCCCGAGCAGGCTGACGCCCTGGCGTTCAATCAATGGCGCGTCACGTCCGACCACCGGCCGTTGGGCGAGATCATGGACGTACGACGCGTCTATTCGGAGTCGGCCAGGATTCGCCGGGAGATCAATGATCAACCGCAGCGCGAACCCGTAAGCGCGGACGACGTGTTGTCACTTCCGGGCCACTGATGACGCTCTGATCGCCGTTTTCGTCATCGACGCGGGATGCGCGCGGGACGCGCGAAAGAAGGATGGAAAGGAAGGGCAGTGCCGGAATACCTCATCTCCCAGAATGACCCACGCCGGGAGCGACCCGAGCAGATGGCCGCGGCCAAGGCGGCGTACACCTACGACAAAGCGTACGGATTCCCGGTGGCCGCGGGGGCCGACGACGGCAACGGTCCGAGCGCGGCCTGGCAGCTCAAGGCCGTCGAGGAGCAGGAGCGGATCCGGCTCAACCTGCTGAACCTCCGGCGCCGGGGCAAGTGGGACTTCGTCAACGAACTCCAGCCGCTGGCACCTCGCAAGCTTGCCACGATGGTGCACGACTACGACGTGGGCGGGCTCCTCGACTACTTCATGCCCGCGCCCGGCCCGCGCACGGACGCCGACACGGTCAACACGCTGGAGCAGTTCCAGGAGATCTTCACGGTCGTCAAGCCGCCCGGCGTCGTGAGCTGGTGCGAAACCGACGAGTACTTCGCCGAGATGATGGTCGCCGGGCCGGACCCGACACGGCTGACCCGGCTGGACACGGTGCCCGGCAAGTTCCCGATCACCAGCGAGCACCTGCGCAGCGTGCCCGAACTGGCGCACGAAACGCTGGAGTCCGCCCTGGCCGCCGGCCGGGTCTACTGGGTGGACCACGAGCCGATGTCCGTTCTGAACAACGGACACCACTACCAGGACCCCAAGTTCATATACAGCCCGATGGTGGCCTTCGCGGTTCCGCGTACGGGCGGCGCGCTCCGGCCCTTCGCCATCCAGTGTGGACAGGACCCGGCCGGGCGCGAGATCTACACGCCCGCCGACGGCTACTCCTGGAAGCTGGCCAAGAACTGTGTGCTGGCCGCGCACAACACCTACCACGGAGTGTTGTCCCATCTCGCGTTCACCCATCTGATCAGCGAGGCCGTGCTGCTGGCCGCGATTCGTAACCTCGCGGCGGTGCACCCGGTCGCGGTGCTGCTGCGGCGCCACTTCGAGGGCACCATGTCGATCAACAAGCTTGCGGTCGAGGTGCTGATCCAGCCGGGCCGGGCGGTCGAGTACGTGATCGGCTCGGACCTCAAGAGCACCTACCCGTTCATCGCCGAGCACCGGAAGAACTTCTCGTTCACCGGCAACTACCTCCCGACGAAACTCACCCGTTCGGGCACCGACAGCCTGACCGGTCTGCCCCACTACCCGTACCGCGACGACGGTCTGCTCGTGTGGACGGCGATACGGCGGTGGACCGACGAGTTCGTCAACGCGTACTACCGGTCCGACGCAGAGGTCCGCGAAGACCACGAACTGCAGGCGTGGGCGGCCGAGGTGGCTTCGCCCGAGTCCGGCGCCATCCGCGACTTCGGTGCCGGTGCAGGGACGATCGCCGACCGCACCGACCTCGCCGAGATCCTCACCATGGTGATCTGGACGGCCGGCCCGCAGCACGCCGCCGTCAACTTCACTCAGGAGGAACACCTGAGCTATCTGCCGGCCAACCCGATCGCGGGCTTCACCCAGGAGCCGCGCGGCCGCGACCACACCCTGCAGGACTGGTTCGCCAATCTGCCGCCGCTCGACGTGGCCGTCCAACAGCTCTGCACCATGCGCTTTCTCGGCGTCATCCACGAGACGAAGCTGGGCTACTACGAGGACGACTTCAAGCACACGCCGGTCGCGGACCGGCTGCACGAGTTCCAGCAGAACCTCTCGGCCACCGAGGACGAGATCGTCGGGCGCAACCGTCACCGCCCGCACGCCTACGACTACCTGCGGCCGTCGCTGATCCCGAACAGCACGAACATCTGACTGGACGGGCCACGTGACCAGGGGCCCGGCCGCCAGGTCCCGTCTCGCGTGGCCACCCGCACAACCCCGATCCCGCGGTCCGCCGGCTGCTGTCGCCGACGCCTGGAGTTCGGCTGCGTGTGACCCCTTTCAAGAGGAGAGAACGATGCTTGCCTACCGACTTCTGCAGGCGCAGAAGCAACCGGAGTTCCAGGAAGTGCCCGATCCGCACGCGGGACCGGGCCAGGTGGTCGTCAAGGTCGCCGGTTCCGGCCTCTGCCACACCGACTTCACCGTCATCGGCCGCGACCAGACCTACTGGCAGGACAATCCGCCGCCCTTCACCCTCGGGCACGAGGTCGCCGGGTGGGTGGAGGAGGTGGGCAGCGGTGTGACGAACTTCCGCCCCGGCGACGCCGTCGCGATCGACCCGGGCTGGGCAAGCTGCGGACACTGCCACCTGTGCCGGTCCGGCGAGGAGAACCACTGCCTCTACCAGAAGGGCATTCGCGCTCCCGGTGTCGGTTTCGACGGCGGACACGCGCCGTACATCCTCGTCCCCGATGCGCGGTTCCTGGTGCCCATCGGTGACCTGGACCCGGTCCAGGCGGCACCACTGACCGACGCGGGTATCACGACGTACGCCGCGATCAAGCCCGGACTTCCGAAGATCTGGCCGGGCAGCACCGCGGTCGTCATCGGGGCCGGCGGGTTGGGGCTCTACGCGATCCAGTTCCTCCGCCTGCTGACCGGCGCGCGCGTGGTCGCGGTCGACTCCTCCGACGCCCGGCTGAAACTCGCCCGCGAGCTGGGAGCCGACGAGGTCTTCGTCAGCGGTCCCGATGCCGTGAAGCAGATTCGCGAGCTCACCGGCGGGCTCGGCGCGACCTTCGTGATCGATTGCGTGGGGGTGGACGCGACGCTCGCCCTCGGGGTCGCCGTCCTCTCCTGGCGGGGCAGCCTCACCATGGTCGGGGCCGGCGGCGGCTCGGTGCCCTTCGACTTCTTCAAGATACCGCCGGGCACCCAGCTGGCGACCAGCTTGAACGGCGGCAGCATCGCCCTGCAGGAAGTGGTCGGCCTGGCAGCTCTTGGCCGACTCAAGATCCTGGTGGACCGCTATCCGCTCAGCGCGGCGCAGCAGGCGTACGAGGACTTCAAGCACGGACGGCTGGTGGGCCGCGCGGTACTCATGCCCGCGCAGGACTGATCAGACGCGGATACCAGCACCACACCTCGACCGCACCTCGGCCTGAGCCACACCGTCTGCGTCTCCGGCCCGCGGGCGGTCGCCGGACTTCCTCCGCGCGCAAACTCCTGAGCCGTCTGCGCATCGCCCGTGGGGCGCGGCGACCCCGGGCCCTGATGAGTGCCAGTGGCCGGCACGCAAACGTGACGTCCGAATGCCGCCAGCCCCTGGACAGCTCGGCCACGATGATCGTTGGCGACGCAGCGCCCGACCGCGCGCATGTCGGCGAGGCTCGCAGGCCCGCTCGGGCGCCACAGATCTACGAAAGACCCTTCATGAACCAGTCCGCCCCCGCCGTCGACACCTTGTTTCCCCCTGCCGCACCAGTCGGCCGGGCACCGCACGTACCCCTGACGGACGGTCTGCCCGCGCTCAGCGCACTCGACTGGGGACAGTTGTATGCCCAGTTGAACGAGGAAGGCGTGGCCCTCACTCCGCCGTTGCTGTCCCGCGCGCAGTGTCAGGAGATCATCGACACCTTCGACGAGCCCGGCCTGTTCCGTTCCACGGTCGTCATGCAGCGCTACCAGTTCGGCCGCGGCACCTACAAGTACTACGCCGACCCGGCGACCGTCCCGCTCGTTCGGACCCTGCGCGAACGGCTGTATCCGCCGATGGCGTGGATGGCCGACCAGTGGGCACCGCAGCTGGACGAACGCACCTTCCCCCACTCGCTGGAGGAGCTGCTGGCCGAGTGCGCGGACAACGGGCAGCACCGCTCCACCCCGCTGATCCTCCGGTACGGCCCCGGCGACTATGCGTGCCTGCACCAGGACGTCTACGGCGACATCGTCTTCCCGCTGCAGATCGCGATCATGCTCAACCAGCCCGGCGAGGACTTCACCGGCGGCGAGAACGTCTTCGTCGAACAACGTCCCCGGTTCCAGTCCCGTGCGGTGGTCGTCAGACCCCGGCTCGGCCAGGGAATGATCTTCCCGGTGCGGCACCGCCCGGTCCGCGGCAAGAACGGCTTCCGCCGCCACCCGATGCGTCACGGCACCAACGCCGTCGAGACCGGCCGGCGCACCACCCTCGGTCTCATCTTCCACAACGCCCGCTGAATCGCAGAGCCCCGCGCCCGCCCGTTCGCGGGCGGCCCAGATGCATGCGGAAGGGCCCCCTGCCTGATGAGCGGCACCGCACGGAAGCAGTACGGGCAAGCCCCCCACCCCCCACCGCCGGCACCCTCGCCGAGGCGGCCCTGGCGCACCTGCGCCATGCACCACTTCTGGAACGCCGCCGCCGATCAGCGCCGGGCCCCGGCAGCGTGACGTCCGGATCCCGCCAGCACCCGTGCTCGCCGGACAGCAGAGTCGAAGGTGACACGAATGCTGACGAGAAGGAGGCGACGATGACCGCCTGCACGACGATCACCAGCCCGCTCGGCGACCTGCTCCTGGTGGGCGAGGACACCGGCGACGGGATCACCCTGGCCTCGCTGTCCATGCCCGGCCAGAGGAACGCCCCGGCCATCCGGCCCGACTTGCGCCAGGACAAGGCGCCGTTCGCGGACGTCATCCGCCAACTGGAGGCGTACTTCGCGGGCGAACTCACCCGGTTCGACATCCCGTTCACCCCGGGCGGCACGGACTTCCAGCGGCGCGCCTGGCGTGCGCTGGAGGAGATCCCGTACGGCACGACGACGACGTACGGCGCGCTCGCCGGGCAGCTCGGCCTGCCACGCGAGCGGATCCAGGCACTCGGCGCGGCGATCGGCGCGAACCCGCTGCTGCTGGTGCGCCCCTGCCACCGTGTCATCGGCGCGGACGGCTCGATGCGCGGCTACGCCGCGGGTGTCGACCGCAAGGTCCACCTCCTCACCCACGAGGGCGCCCTGCAGCCCACCCTCCTCTGACACCGCGCCCAGCACGCCCCGGGAGACGGTGCCCGGGGTGGACAAGGAATCTCCCACCATGATCGAGACCACCCGGCTCGCGGGCCCGGTCGCCGGCCGGGTCGCCCGAAGTGACTGGGCAGCCCTGACCGGCGAAGTCAACGGGCACGGCAACGCCCTGACCGGGCAGATCCTCACACCCGCCGAGTGCCACGAGATCGCCGCCCTCTACGACGAGCCGGCCCGCTTCCGCACGACCGTGGACATGGCCCGCCACCGCTTCGGCTCCGGCCAGTACCGCTACTTCACCCACGATCTGCCCCACCCGCGCAGTCCCAGAGTCGCGAACTCACGGGATGCACCCAAGAAGGTAGGGCGGCATGACCTCCGCCCGGCCCGTCGCCGGCGAGCCCGAGCGCGCCTTCACCCTGCTCGGCCCGGACGGACAGCCTTACAGGAGCCCGATTCCGGGAGCTCTCGGGGGGCACCGCCGCGGACGCCTGTACGGGCAGCTGGACTGCCCGTCCGCGCTGCAAGCCATCGCCCGCGGCCACTACGTCGAGCACCGGGTGTTCTTCGCCGACGAGATCACCGCGATCGCCGCCGGATACCGGCCCTGCGCCGTGTGCCTTCCCACCGAGTACGCCCGCTGGAAAGCGAACCGAGAAAGCATCACCACCTCATGAACTCCCCCACCGAGCAGCACGGCACCTCCCGGACTCTTGACGCCGGAGCACGCCCGCACTGAATGTTATCGTTAACGCAATCTGTGAGGCGCAGCCCCGGTCCTTGGAGCATGACGTGACCCGTCTGTACGAACTCAATCCCCGCTACGCCGCAGTCGGGGGGACCGTCGCCCGCGGCTGGGACGCCGCCGCGGACGCCCTTCCGGACGGCCCCGCCGTCCTGGCCCTCGACGGCCCCGCCGCTCTGGACTGGGACGGCGCCGCCGCAGCCCTGGCCGCCGCCCTCGCCGACCGCGGGGTGCCGACCCGGCTGCTGGACCTGCGTGCCTACGAAGCCGACTGGGACACCGTCCTCGACCGCACCGGCGACACCACCGGACCCGCGGCGGACCCGTACTACCTGCCGCTGGCGCAGAACTCCCTCACCGACGTCTACCGCGAACTGCCGCAGGCCGAACGTCCCGCCGAGGGCCTGCTCATCGTCCACGGACCCGGTGCGGCGCTGGTCGAGCACGACATCCTCTGGTACGCCGATCTTCCCAAGCGGTACGCGGAGGCGGCGGTCGCCGCCAAGGAGCTGCCGCTCGGCGTGAACCTCGGCCGGCACCGCGAGCCCGGCGATCTTCGCCGGCTCTTCCACGCGGACTGGCCGATGGCCGACGCGCACCGCGACGCCATCGCCGGCCGCATCGACCGCTGGCTCGACCTGCAGCACCCCGAGGCCCCCACCTCGGTCGACGGTACGACCATGCGCGCCACGCTCACGGCGCTCGCCGAGGGCCCGGTTCGCTCCCGCCCCTACTTCAACTCCACGCCGTGGGGCGGCCAGTGGGCCGTCCGCGAGCTCGGTTTCGAACCGCAGCAGGGCAACACCGCGCTCGGCTACGAGCTGATCGCCCCGGAGGCCGGCGTACTGGTGGGCGACGACCCGCAGGCGGAGGTCGAGCTGCCGTTCCAACTGCTGTGCGTGCTGCACCCGGTGGAGTTCCTGGGCGCGGCCGTGCACACCGAGTACGGCACTTCCTTCCCGATCCGCTACGACTACCTCGACACGGTGGCGGGCGGCAGCCTCTCGCTGCACCTCCACCCGCGCGAGGAGTACATGCGGACCCGCTTCGGCTGGCCCTACACCCAGCACGAGACCTACTACGTCACCGCCAACGCGGGTGCGGACGCGCGCGTCTACCTGGGGCTCCAGCAGGACGCCGACACCGGCCTGATGCGCAAGCAGGTCGAGGCCTCGATCGAGCGCGGCGAGGAGATGGACGTCGAGCGGTTCGTGCAGAGCCACCCCTCTCGGGAGGGGCAGCTGTACATGATCCCGGCGGGCACCCCGCACGCCTCCGGCGCGGGCAACCTCGTCCTGGAGGTCAGCGCCACCCCGTACCTGTACTCGCTGCGGTTCTACGACTGGCTCCGCAAGGACGCCCAGGGCAACTCCCGCCCGCTGCCCTACGACCACGGCTTCGCCAACCTCGACACCCGGCGTCAGGGCGAGGACGTGGTCCGCGACCTGATCCAGGAGCCGCGCACGCTGCGCGAGGGGCCGGGCTGGCGCGAGGAGGTCATCGGCGCCCTGCCGGAGCTGTTCTACGAGGTCCGGCGCCTGGTCATCGACCCGGCGGCGGACGGCGCCCGGCCCGCCGAGGACGACACCGAGGGCCGCTTCCACATCCTGAACGTCTCCTCCGGCGACGGCGTGGTCATCGAGACCGCCGACGGCCGCAGCCATGAACTCGTCTTCGCCGAGACGCTGACCGTGCCCGCAGCGGTCGGCCCCTACCGGCTCCGGCCGCTGGGCAGGCGGCCGGTACACGTGGTCAAGTCCCTGGTCCGCTGAGACAGGGCCCGGCCGACATCCTCTTGCGTTATCGATAACTCACGTCCGTACCGTTCGCCCGCGCCCGCAGTACCCGGGCCACGCCGGAGCCGCACGTCAGGGGTTCATCACGTGCTGACCTCAGCCACAGCCGCATCCGTACCTGTACCTGTACTGGAGGTCGGCGGCACCCACGTCACCGCCGCCCTCGTCGACTTGACGGCCGGGGAGACGGTCGGCGAGGCGATGCGTCGGCCGCTGCCCGCCCGGGGCACGGCCGAGGAGATCCTCGACGGCGTCACCGCGGCCGCCTCGCTGATCGGCGCACCGGCGGGAGCACCCTGGGGTGTGGCCGTGCCCGGCCCGTTCGACTACGAGTCGGGCATCGCGCTCTTCAGGGATGTCGGCAAGTTCGACGCGCTGTACGGCGTGGACGTGCGCGCGGAGCTGTCCCGGCGGATGCGCCCGGCGCCCGGCACGCTGCGGTTCCTCAACGACGCCGACGCCTTCGGCATCGGGGAGTTCGTCGCGGGAGCGGTCGCGGGCCATGAGCGGGTCGTCTGCATCACCCTGGGCAGTGGCGTCGGCTCCGCCTTCCTCGACCGGGGCGAGCCCGTCAACCACGGACCGCTGGTACCGCCGGAGGGCAGCGCCCATCTGCTGTCGTACGACGGGCGGCCCTTGGAGGAGACGGTGTCGCGGCGCGCGATCCGTGCCGCGTACGCCCGAGCGGTACCGGCCGCCGGCCGAGGCCCTGTCCCCGGCAAACCCGACACCGCCGGCGCCCCCGGCATCCCCGATGTGCGCGGAATCCCCGACGTTCCCGATGTGCATGTCATCGCCGAGCTGGCCCGCGGCGGCGACCCGGACGCGCGGGCCGTGCTGGAACATGCCTTCCAGGCGCTGGGAGTGGCCCTGGCGCCGTGGCTGGCACGGTTCGGGGCGACGGCACTGGTCGTCGGCGGCTCGATCGCCGCGTCCTGGGACCTGATCGAAGGCCCGCTGAGCGCCGGGGCCGGGGCGGGCCCGGACGCCGGCCTCGTCGACAGGCTGTTGTTCCGCACCGCCGAACGGGCCCACGACGCGCCGCTGCTCGGTGCCGCGTCGTGGGCGGCACGACCGCAGCCCGCACCGGTGAACTGCCGCTGACCGGCGCATAGGATGAAAGGCCGCAGGCGCACTGCCGAGGCGCCCGCAGCCGTCGGCTTCGAAGAGAGAGCGAGCGCAGTGGCCTCCTCCGGCGTTCCCGGACCGTCCGGACCCGCCACCCCCACGATGCGGGATGTGGCCGCTCGCGTCGGAGTCAGCGCCATGACCGTGTCGCGGGCGCTGAAGGACGACAAGCGGATCAGCCCCGAGACCAGGGAGCGGGTGCTCGCCGCCGTACGGGAACTGGGCTACCGCCGCAACGAAGTGGCCCGCAATCTGCGCCTCCGCCGCCCCAGCGGCATGATCGGCCTCGTCGTCACCAATCTCGGCAACCCCTTCTACTCCCGGCTCGCACTCGGCGCCGAACAGGTGGCCGAGGAGCACGGGCTGCGACTGGTCCTCGGCAACACCGCGGAGCAGGTCCAACGCGAGCGCGACCTGGTGGAGGACCTGGTCTCGCGCCGGGTGGACGGCATCATCGTGGTACCGGCGGGGGCCACGCACCGCCACCTCGGCCCTGCCTCGCTCGGCGGGACGCCCGTGGTCTTCGCCTCCCGGCCGCCCGCCGGGACGGAAGCCGACACGGTGCTCGTGGACGACTTCGGCGGAGCCCGCGAGGCCACCGCTCAGCTGCTGGCCCAGGGGCACCGGGCTGTGGGCTTCCTGGGAAATCCCCCAGCCCTGTACACCGGTGCCGAGCGCTTCCGCGGCTACTGGGCGGCACACGAGGAGGCCGGGCTGGCGCCCCGTGACGAGTGGATCCGCCGGGGACCGCACGACATCCCCACCGCGGAGGCGGCGGCCCTGGACGTCCTGGGCCGCGACTACCCGCCCACCGCCCTGTTCTGCACCAACAACCGCATCACCCTGGGCGCCTACCGCGCGGTCCGCCGCCTGGGCACCGACACCGCGCTCGCGGGCTTCGACGACTTCGAGATGGCCGACATGCTGGGCGTACCGGTCACCGTCGTCTCGTACGACGCGGAGGAGGTCGGACGCCAGGCGGCCCGGCTGCTGCTGGACCGGATCGAGCGGGCCCCGGACACCCCTGCGGGCCCGCCCCGCCGCACGGTGGTCCCGACCTCGGTGGTGCGGTACGGGGCGTAGCGCACCGGCGCCCGGATCCTGGTGGACCACCCGCCCTGGAGCGACGGCACAGTGCGCGGGGCGCCCGGCGTGACCGCGGTGCGGTGTGCGCGTGCCCACCGGACGCTGTTCGGGCCAGGGACGGGGCGGAGCACCGGGCGACGTATCGTTGCAGGTGACGCCGAGTACCGCGGCTGCGGTACCGGCATCTGCCGCGTCTGGGGGACGAGCGAGCCGCGGGGTACTGCCTGGTCTGTCGCCATGAAGCCCCCGAGCCGATCAGTGAGGAGTGCCCCTCGGATGAGAGGGGCCCGCCTCGTCGGCTGTGTGCTCCTCGTGTCGCTGGCCGCCGACTTCCTCGCACCCTCCGGGCTGCGGCTGCCCGATCCGCTGGACGTCGCCATCGTGGCCCGTTCCTGTGTCGTCCTGCTGGCCCGTGAGCGCAGGCCGGTGGCCGTGCTGGCCGCGGTGTCGGTGCTGGCGGTCGTCCACCAGGCGTGCGGGGGCGTGATCGTGGCCACGGCGTCGGCGCTGATGACCGCGCTGTACGGCTTCGCGGCGCGTACCGACCGCCGCTCGACCTGGACTGCCGCTGCCCTCGTCTCGGTGGCCGTGGTCGGGGCGGCCACGGCGTTCCAGACCGGGCCGGTGCTGGGGCCGATGCGGCTGGGCGCGGTGACCTGGATCGGCCTGGCCGCCGCGCTCGGCGACTCGGTGCACAACCGGCGTGCCTACATCAGTGCCCTTGAGGAGCGGGCCGAGCGGGCGGAGCGCACCCGGGAGGAGGAGGCGGCCCGCCGGGTGGCGGAGGAGCGGGTGCGTATCGCCCGGGAACTGCACGATGTGGTGGCGCACGAGCTGACGTTGATCAACGCGCAGGCGGGGATCGGTGCCCACGTGGGCCGGGGCGACCCGGCGCAGCTGGCCGAACTGCTCGTCGCCATCCGGGACGGCTCCCGTGGTGCCCTGGACGAGCTGCGATCGATCGTCGGGCTGCTCGGCCGGGCGGGGGAGGCGTCCGCGCCGCGGGAGCCCGCCCCCCCCGGCTGGCCCGCCTGGACGAACTGGTGAAGTCGTTCGCACGGGCGGGGCTGAGTGTGGACGTGGTCCGTGAGGGCGGGCACGAGGCGGTCTCCTCGGCGGTGGACGTGACGGGATACCGGATCGTCCAGGAGGCGCTGACCAATGTGCGCAAACACGCGCGGACGGACTCCGCCACGGTACGGCTCCGCTACGGCCGGGACGCCGTACGCATCACCGTCGAGAACCCGGCCGGCGCGGGGCCCGGAGCCGGCGGCGGGGAGGGCACCGGGCGCGGCCTGATCGGCATCCGCGAGCGGGCGGCCGCGGCCGGCGGTACGGCGGCGATCGGGTCGCGGCCGGACGGCGGGTTCGCGCAGAACACCGCGGTGGGGCGACGACGAGGCGGACGCCGCCGGGTGAGGGTGAGGGCCGGGCCGCCCGGGCACCCATGGACCGGGCGGCCCGCCCTTCGCCGTCCGCAGAAAAGAGATCCGTCGGATGCCCTGGTTGTCCAGGGTGAGCATCGCCAACCGCAAGCTTGCCGCCCTGATCACGATTCTCGTCGTCGCCCTAGGGGTGTACGCCGTCCCGTCACTGAAACAACAGCTGCTGCCCGACCTGTCATTCCCCGCGATCACCGTCACGGCGACCTACCCGGGCGCGACGCCCCAGGTGGTGGAGGACCAGGTCGTCGAGCCCACCGAGGACGCGGTCAAGGGCGTCCACTCGATCCAGACGATGACCTCGACCTCGCGTCAGGGGTCGGCCACGGTGTCCCTGCAGTTCGACTTCGGCGTCGACACCGACGAGAAGTCGAACGAGGTGCAGCGGGCCCTCTCCAAGACCAGCACCGGTCTCCCGGACGGCGTCGACCCCCAGGTGGTGACCGGCGGCACCGACGACCAGCCCACCATCACGCTGGCCGCGACCTCCGACGCCGGCCAGCAGGAACTCGCCGCCCAGCTGGAGGACAAGGTCGTCCCCGAGCTGAAGACGATCGACGGGGTCAACCAGGTCACCGTCTCCGGCGAGCGCGACCAGGTCCTCCGACGACGTCCGGGCCGAACTGTCCGGCGACTCCGGGCAGGACTCCCTCAGCGTCACCCAGACCCTGCCCGCCGGTACCGGCCTGAACGCCACCGACACGGCGGCCGAGCGGGTCGAGGGTGTGCTGTCGAAGACGGACGGCGTCGGGTCGTACCAGGTCACCATCGGATCCGCGGGCGGCTTCCTGGCCTCGGGCAACGTGTCCAACAGCGCCTCCTACAGCATCGCCCCCTGGTCGCGGACTGGGGCGGCACCGACTACGCCTGGAGCGACCCGGTCGTCCTCGGCCTCGCCGCCGCGGGCGTGGCCGCATGGGCCCTCTTCTTCCGCTCCCAGAGCCGCGCCGCCGAACCGGTCATCCCGCTGCGCCTGTTCCGCAGCCCGATCTTCGTCATCGCCACCCTCATCGGCATGATCGTGATCGGCGTCGGGATGTTCGCGGTCATCAGCTATCTGCCGACGTACCTGCTGATGGTCTACGGCGTGACCGCCACCGAGTCCGGCTGGCTGCTGCCCATGGTGGTCGGCCTGATGGCCGCGAGCCTCACGGCAGGCCAGCGGATGAGGCGGACCGGCCGCTACAAGGCCTACCCGATCGCGGGCGGTACCGTCGTCACGGTCACGGCCCTGCTGCTGTCCGGCATCGACGTGGACACTCCGCTCGTCCTCCTCTGCGGATACCTCTTCCTGATGGGCGTGGGCATCGGCCTGATGATGCAGACCCTCGTGCTCGCCGTGCAGAACGCCTTCCCGGCCGCCGACGTGGGCACCGCGACCTCCGCCAGCAGCTTCTTCCGCGAGATCGGCGCGACGGTCGGGACCGCCGCCGTCGGCGCGGTCTTCACCAGCAGGCTGGCCGACCAGCTCGGCTCCCGGCTGTCCGCCGCCGACCTCAAGGCGGTCGGCGACACCGACTCCCTGACCCCCGCACTCGTCCACGCCCTGCCGGACCGCATCCAGGAAACCGTGATCGCGGCCTACCAGCACGCGCTCACCCCGGTGTTCGGCTGCCTCGTCCCGCTGTTCGCCGTCGGCGTGGTGCTGGCCGTCGTACTCCCGGAGAAGCGTCTCGCCGGCGGCGAGACGGACCGGCTCCGGCCGCCCGGCGCGGGGCCCGGGGACCGGAGGGCAGAGGCGCGGACGACCGGCTGACGGCACCGAGGGAATACTCTGGGGAGATGACGACCGGCATGCCGTCGGGGCCCGTGCGCTTCAGCACGATCGGACTGCCCGAGGCCCAGCGTGTCGCGCTGTGGGAGCACCACAACGCGACCGCGTTGATCGGCCTGCGCTGCCGGTCGCTCGACGACGAGGCCCTTGAGGCGACGGAGATCAACCTGCAGCTGCCCAGGGTGCATGTGGCCCGGGTGACGGGGAACCCCCACGTCGTCGAACGCACCCGCGCGGTCGTCCGGCGGCTGCCGTCCGAGGCCGTCGCCTGCTATCTGACGCTGGTCGGAGAGGCGTTCTTCTATCACGACGACGGCGTACAGGTGGTCCGGCCGGGCCAGTTGATCGTGTGCGACGCGGACCGGCCCTTCATGCGCGGCTTCTCCCAGGGCCTCGAGGAGCTGGCCGTCAAGGTGCCGCGGCAGGTGTGGCGGGAGGCCGCCGGGCCGGAGCCGCTGACCCGCCCCCGGGTGTTCGACTTCGGCACCGGCGACCTTCAGGCCAGGACGCTGGCGCGGCTGGCCGGCCGTGCCGTGCACCCCGAGACGTCCCGGCCGGTCGACGAGGACACCCTCCTCGATCTGCTCGCCGGCGTGGTGACCGGCCGTCCGGCCGCGCTCTCCGCCGTCCATCTGGCGATGGCCAAGGCCTACGCCGAGGACCACCTGAGCGACAGCGGGCTCAACGCGGCCAGGATCGCCAAGGGCGTCGGGATCAGCGAGCGGCACCTGTCGCGGGTGTTCGCCGCCGGCGGTACGACCGTCCCGCAGTACCTGCTGGCACGCCGGCTGGAGGGAGCGCGGGCGCTGCTGGCCGCGGGCGGGAACCCGACCGTCGCCGAGGTGGCCGCGCGCTGCGGTTTCGGTTCGGCCGCCCACTTCTCGCACCGGTTCAAGGAGCGGTACGGAGTGCGCGCCACCGATGTCCTGCGGGAGGCCCGGGCGGACGGCTGACGACGGACGGCTGACAGCTGACGACGGAAGGCGGACGGCCCGACGGCCTGGGCGGAGCCGGACCCGGACCCGCCGCCCGCCCGGGGCAGGTCAGGCGCCGTCCGGTGCGAGCACGATGTCGAACTCGGCCCGGGACCAGGCGCGCCCCGCCAGGTCCCGCCCGTCGGGTGCCGGTGTGTCCGGCCGCTGTCGCCGGAACTCCTTGACCAGGGACTCCTTCACGCCGAACACCGCGTCGTGGTCCAGGAGTTCGTCGCCCCGCACGAAGATGTGCGTGACCAGGGTGCGCAGGCCGGGCGCGCTGACCATGAAGTGCAGATGCGAGGCCCGCATCGGCGAACGCCCGGTCGCCGCCAGCAGTTCGCCCACCGGTCCGTCGTGCGGGATCGGGTACGGGGTCGGGGTCAGGGCCCAGAAGCGGTAGCCGCCGTCCGCCCCGGTGAACAGGTGCGCACGCGCGGCCGTACGGTCGTCGCCGTACTGCGTGTCGTAGAAGCCGTCCTCGTCGGCCTCCCACACCTCGACGCGTGCGCCCGGCACCGGCTTGCCGGTGCTGTCGGTGACGGTGCCCTCCACCCAGCAGGGTTCACCGGCGGCGCCGAACGCGAGGTCCCCGCCGTCGGTGATCTCCGGGCTGTTCTCGACGAAGAAGGGCCCGAAGACGGTGGCCTCGGTGGCGTCGCCGTACGCCTGGTTGTTGACGGCGACGGTCTGCATGGAGGCGCCGAGGACGTCGGAGAGCAGGATGAACTCCTGGCGCCGGTCGTCGGTGATGTGCCCGGTCCGGGTGAGGAACTCGATCCCCTTGCTCCACTCGTCCTCCGTCAGCCGCACCTCCCGGACGAACGCGTGCAGATGGCGCACCAGGGACTCCATGACCTCCTTGAGACGTGGATCGGTGCAGTCGCCGAACGAGTCGAGGACCTGCCGGGTGATCTCGGCCTCTCGCGCCTGCTGCTCGGCGGGGACGGCGGCCCGGGTCTCGCTGGTCATGGCCGTGCTCCTTCCCAGGCCGCACGCACCAGTTGGAGGACCGGTCCGAGCGTGACGGCCCGCGGGTTGTCGGGCGGGGCGACGACGACGATCGCCTCCGCCGCCGAGGTGATGCCGTCCTCGGGCATACCGAGGTCGCGCAGGGCGCGCGGCGGGTCCAGCTCGTCGTACAGCAGCGCCAGTCCGGCGGTCGCCGTCGGCGCGTCGAAGGCCGCCGCGAGCCGCCGTTCAGCCTCGGGGGCGTGCGGTGCGTTGAAGGCGAGGACGTGCGGGAGGACGACGGCGTGGGTCTGGGCGTGCGGCAGGTCGAACATGCCGCCGAGGACATGGCAGATCTTGTGGTGGAGTCCCGAACCGGCGGACGCGAAGGCGGTCGCGGAGAGGTACGCGCCGTACAGCGCCCGCTCCCGGCCGTCCAGTCCCTCCGGCTCCTTGACGATCAGCGGCAGCCCGGTGCGCAGGGCCCGGACGCCCTCGGCCGCCAGGGCCTGGTCGATCGGGTCGGTGCGGGGCGCCCACATCGAGTCGACGCAGTGTGCGAGGGCGTTGAGCCCGGAGGCCACGCTCATGCCGACCGGGAGGGACAGGGTCAGGGTGGCGTCGTAGACGACGGCCCGGGGCAGGACCCGCGGGTCGGTGCCGGTCGTCTTGCGGGCGTCCTCGGTCAGGCCCCAGACCGCGGTGGCCTCGGAGCCGGCGTACGTGGTCGGCACCGCGACCACCGGGATCCCGGAGGTCAGGGCGACCGCCTTGGCGAGACCGGTCGTCGAGCCGCCGCCGACGGCGACCACGACGTCCACGTCGTGCTCCGTAGCCGCCGCACGGGCCCGCTCGGCCACCGCGACCGGGACGTGCATGACGACGTCGCCGTCCCGGTCGTGCCAGTGCGCGACGGGCAGCCCGTCGGCGATCTCGCGGGCGACGGCCCGCGCGGCCGGGTCGGCGATCACCATCGGCCGCAGGCCGCCGAGGAGTTCGACCTCGGCGACGAGGTGGGCGACCGCCGCACCGGACGCGAACCGGACGCGCTGCGGCAGGCTCTCATGGTCGAAGCGCACCGGCTCAGGCCCTTCCCAGTACGGTGGTCAGGGCGTCACGCAGCCGGCCCTCCGGGTCGTCCGGCAGGGTCATGGCGCGCCAGGCGACGTGCTTGTCGGGGCGGACCAGCAGCACCCCGCTCTCCTCGACCCCGCGCAGCTTGGCCCAGTCGTAGTAGAGGTCGGTGACCTCGCGCCCCGGCCCGATGACGACCGTGGCCAGCGGCACACCGAGTTCCTGGCCGACCTTCTCGGCCGCGGCCTCCCAGGCCTCGCCCGCGATGCCGGTGAGGAGCGTCCAGCGGCCGTACGGCGCCAGGTCCATCAGCGCCTTCCGGTGCGCGCTGTCCCCGACCCAGGCATGCGGCAGATGCGAGCCCGGCACCGTGGACATCTCGTAGTAGAGGTCGGGATCGCGCTCGGACACGGGCGGCGCACTTCCGTCGGAGAGGATCGCCGACGAGGCGTAGAACTGCCCGAGTTCGACACCGTGCGCGTTGAACTCGTAGTTCTTCAGGTCCATCGCCCGCACCAGCGCGGCCCGTTTGGCGGCGCCCGCGGGGGTGTTGGCCTTGCGTTCCTCGATCGCGGCCGTCATCTCGGCCTCCGACGTGGCGTCGAGGACACCCAGAGCCTTGAAGATGTCCACGAACTCACGGCTCGACCGGTTGGCCCGCTTCACGATCCGCTCGGCCACCGGCGCCCGTTCGGCGGAGTAGGTGTCGAGCAGCTCGGGGCCCGCCTGGCCCTTGAGGACGGCGGCCAGCTTCCACACGAGGTTGTAGGCGTCCTGCACCGAGGTGTTGGAGCCGAGGCCGTTGCTCGGCGGGTGCCGGTGGACGGCGTCGCCCGCGCAGAACACCCGGCCGCTGTGTAGGCGGGTGGCGTACATCTCGTTGTTGCCCCACAGGCTGGTGCCGGTGATCTCGACGTCCAGGTCCGGCATGCCGAGGAGGGTGCGGACGATCTCGACCGCAGCCGCCTCGTCGACCTGCGGGGGCTCCTCGGCGATGTCGTAGCCCCACACGATCAGCCACTCGTTCCAGGGACGGACCATCCGGACCAGCCCGGCGCCGATCCCGCCGACGTTCGAGCCGGGCTGGATCACCCAGTACAGGACCGAGGGCCGGTGGGAGACGTAGCGGCTGATGTCGGCCTTGAAGGTGATGTTCATCGAGCCGGCGATGTCCATCGCGCCCTCGAAGGGCAGACCGATGTCGGCGGCGACCATGGAACGGGCGCCGTCGGCACCGATCAGGTACTTGGCGCGGATCAGGTACGCCTTCCCGGTCAGCCGGTCGAGGACGTCGACGGTGACGCCGTCGGCGTCCTGCGTGTGGGAGAGGTACTCGGTGGAGAACCGCACCTGGGTACCGCGCTTCGCGGCGTTGCGGACCAGGATCGGTTCCAGGTAGGTCTGCGGGATGTCGACGGTGAGACAGGGCGAGGCGAGCCGGTAGTCCGCCTCGCGGTCCGGGCGGGTGCCCCAGGTGTGGATCCTGCCGATCTCCTCCCCGGCGATGCTGGTGCAGAACACCGTGTCGCCGACGAGGGCGTGGTCCGTGGCGTCGGCGAGCACCTGGTCCTCGATGCCTAGGTCGCGGAAGACCTCCATGGCCCGCTGGTTGGTGATGTGGGCCCGGGGGGTGTTCGCCGTCCAGCGGTATTTGGTGATCATGATGTTGTCCACGCCGAGCGTGGAGAGCAGCAGGGCCGCGGCGGCGCCCGCGGGTCCGGATCCCACGACCACGACGTCCGTGGTCATGACCGGACCGGCCGGGAGTACGGTCTCCGCGGTCCCGTCGTTGAATTCCGGCATCCTGGGCACCTTCCGTCCGTCCGGCCTCGTCGCCGGTGGCTTCACTGTGCGCCCGGCGACACCCGGAGACAGCAGTCGCACGCGTTCTCGGCGGAAACCGCAAGACATGGCGGATCCGGGAAGATCAGCGACCGCCTGGACCACGGTCCGTCCGGCAATGCGCATCGGCTGCGGCGAGGGACGGATTGCACGCCGCCGGCTGTCAGACGATCAGCGCGCTCGGCACGGGATCTCAACGACCTCCCGCCGACGACGGGCAGGTCGGCGGGCCGTCCTCGCCGACATCGCGCGCCCTGAGCATGGTGCTTGGCAAAGGCCGCGAAGGGCCGGTGCACACCATCGGTGCCTGCGGACCCGGCTCCGCCAGTGGCGTCCGTGACGGCCTCGCCCTTGAGGCCGTCACCTGAGACGGTTTCCTGCCGGCGGTCAGGGGTGGGTGTAGTCCACGGCTGCGGGCTCGGCGTATTCGTCGAGTTCGGGGAGGTTGACGACGATCGGGTCGACGCCGGATCGGACGACGGCCCAGACCGTCTCGAACTCCGGGGAGGCGTTGATCTCCTGGTGGACCACGTGGGCCGGGATGAACACGAAGTCGCCGGGGCCGGCCTCCGCGACGTTCTCCAGCTTGTCGCCCCAGCGGTAGCGGGCGGTGCCGCTGATGACGTGGAGGACGGTCTCCTGGTCGCCGTGGTGGTGGGCGCCGGTGGCCGCGCCGGGCCGTACGGTGCTGCGGAAGGCGGACAGGTGTGCCGCTCCGGGGTTGCGGCCGTCGAAGGCGACCTCACGGATGAGGCCGGGGGTCTGGGGGGTGTCGCCGTCGAGCTGGTCGTGGTGCACGACGCGGATCCGGGGGTCGGGGTGGGTGTCGCCCATGAGTGTGCGCTCTCCGGTTTCAGGATGTGTGGTGGGTGGAGTGTTCAGGGTGTGCGGTGGGCGCGTGCCAGCGGCCAGGACTCTCCCCAAGATCATCCAGAAGACCCAGCAGACGCCGAGCTGTGCGGGGAAGAGGCTCAGTCCGTCGGAGCCGAGGGCGGCCCGGGCGTCGGAGCCGAGCAGGAGGCGGGTCGCGCCCGACAGGGCGAAGCAGAGGCCGGCGCCGAGGGCCGCGTTGCCCACCGCGGTCCACAGGAACCAGCCGACCTTGCTGCGCACGGTCTGCCAGGGCCAGTTGTCGGTGAGGTTGCTGGTGACGAGGACCGAGACGACGATCGAGTGGAAGAGGCCGATGACCTCGTCGACGCTGAGCGGAGCATCCTTCACGCTGCTCCAACTCGCCAGCACCGGCAGGGCGAAGACGGCGTACAGCACGAGGCTCGCGACCGTCGAGACGGCGATCTCGGCCAGACCGGACCAGGGTTGGGCAAGGCCCGGCGTCTTCCAGGGGCGGTGCTCGAAGACGGTCGCGAAGGGAACGTTCGTCACGAAGACGAACAGGACGAAGACGGCTCCGGTGAAGTAGCCGACTCCACCGACCCGTTCAGGGGCGAAGCTCGGGTCGACCTCGCCCCAGGCCAGAGCGAGCAGGGCGGTGATCCCGATGCCGGCACCGATGGCGGCGGTGGCGAAGGCGAGCCCGCGCAGCGGCTGGGGCAGGCGGTCGAAGCCCTTGAGTTCCAGGTTGAAGGCCAGGCACACGATGGCGAAGAGGGTCCAGAAGATCACCGCGTTCGCCGGGTTGCCGTAGACGTCCAGGACCGCCCGTCGGGGGTCGATGAAGAGCCACCAGGTCGCCAGCGACAGCGCTGCCACGATCAGCAGGGTCGCGCCGGCGGACGGGACGGCGGCACTCGGTGCGGGTCCCGGTTCGGAGAGTTCGGAGGGTTCGGAGACCGGAGTGGCCATCGCCGTGGTGGCGGCTTGCTGTGGGTCGTGCATGGGCCCTCCCCGCGTCGTTGCTGGGTGAGGACATGCTCAGGGGCTCTCGGCGACGGGTGTCCTGTGCTGCTGAACAGTGTTCACCGTCGATGCTGTTCGTACGGACAGGTCAGATGCTGCGGGTGATGTCGTCGATGGCGAGGGCCGCGCGCAGGGTGGTCAGGTCGCCGACGCTGGTGAGTGAGACCCCGAGCAGACTCTCGATGCGTTTGACGCGTAGGCCGACGGTGTTGGGGTGGATGTAGAGCGCCTCGGCGGTGGCGTGGGTGTTGAGGTCGTGGTCGAGGTAGGTGCGCAGGGTGGTGACCAGGTCGGTGGCGCGGCGGCGGTCGTAGTCGCGCAGGGGGCCGATCCAGCGCTCGGCGAGGACGCCCATCCGCTGCGGGTCGACGTCCGCGAGGAGCATGCCGATCATGCCGGCCGTGGTGACCGTGAGAATGTCCTCGTCGGGGGCGTACGGGATGAGCCGCAGCAGGCCGAGGGCCAGGCGGAAGGCGCCGGGCAGTTGGTCGGGCGTCGGGGACGTCTCACTGACGGCGACGCGCACGTCTCCCTCCATGGCCTGGCCGGCCACGGTGCGGATGTGCCGGGCGAGCTCCTCAACGCCCTGCGGGTCGGCCGCCGGGGCGACGACCACGATGGCGCCGTCGCGCAGGGCGAGCAGGGGTCTGGGCCGGGGGCGGGCGAGGACGAGGGACTGGACCAGGCGCAGCAGCTGGGCGGCGTCCGCCTCGCCGGCCCTGTCGTTCTGGACGGCCAGGACGCGCTGGGGCAGCCGCAGGTCGCTGCCAAGCCGGTCGGCGCGGGCCATCACCGCCTCGGGGTCGGCGAGGGGTCCGCCCGCGAGTTCCGCGACCAGGTCGCCCCTGAGCTGCCACTGGGCGTCGGTGACGGCCCGGCGTCGCAGCATCTCCAGGCCGAGGACCACGGCGGCCTGCTCGACGGCACGCAGGTGGAGATCGTCGTCGCCCTCCCCCGCCAGCCAGAGCACACCCAGTGTCTCCTCACCGACCCGGACCGGCGCCGCCAGCAGGCCGGGGAAGGACTCGGAGGCCAGCACCGGGGACGCGTGCGCGAGACGGTCCAGCAGCGTGTCGTCGCCGTGCTGCCGGGGCTGTGAAAGCCAGTCGGGCGGCCGGACGGACACCCCGGCACGGGGCACTACGGCCAGGATCTGGCCGGAGACGTCCTGGACGGCGACGGCCCGGTCCGTGATCTCGGCCAGCTCGGTCGCGATGTCGGTGACGCCGCCGCCTCGCCGGGCGACTCCGATGAACCGGTCGTGGATGGCCGCGTGCTGCCGGAGCAGCTCGTTCAGCGCGCTGAGTTCCCGCACCCGGCGGCGGTCGCGCTCCAGCTGTGCGCCTGTCTCCAGGGCGATGCCGGCGTGGCTGGCGAGGACCTGGAGCAGCTCCAGGCCGCCGGGGCCGAGGCGGCGCGGGTCACTGCCGTAGACGTTCATGGTGCCGACGGTCTCGCCCTGGTTGCGCAGCGGGACGGAGGCCATCGAGTGGTGGCCGTGTTCCTGGGCGGCCTTGGCCCACGGGCCGTAGGAGGGGTCGTGGGAGATGTCCTCGACGATCACCGGTTCACCGTCGACGAAGGCGCGCCGGGAGGGGCTGCCGACGAAGGCGTCCGAGGGGGCCAGCAGCAGCGGGGACTCCTCGTTGACCAGCCGCAGATAGCTCTCGCTCAGGCCCCACGAGCCCTCGATCCGCAGGGCCGCGCGGTCACCGTCGACCAGCAGCACGGCCGCGCTCTCGTAGCCGAGCAGGTCGCAGGCGGTGCGGGCGATCTGCCGCAACAGGTCGGGCAGGTCCCGTTGCTGGTTCACGGCGATGGCGAGTTCGTCGATGGCGCTCATCCAGCGCAGGAGATCCGGCGTGGTGGAGGTCGGGGACGACGGCATCGATGCCTCCTTGAACGACCCGGACTGTGCCATCACCCATGGTAGTGCCGGATCACTGTGAACTCGCACATCCGACGGCGGTCCCGCCCGGAGCCACCATGGCGTCCACCACCCCCTGGGCGAGAGGAATCCACGGTGGACAGCTACGAGGGCCTGCGCGCCGCAGTGGTCGGCGGATCCATCGGGGGGCTGACGAACGCACTGCTGCTGCGCGAGTCGGGCTTCACCGTCGACGTCTACGAGCGCACTCCGGCACTTCTGGAGAACCGCGGCGGCGGGATCGTGCTCCAGCCCGTCACCATGAAGTGGTTCGGCGAGCGCAGCGCCCGCCGCATCGAGGAGCTCAGCACGGTGACACGCCAGGTGCGCTACCTGGGCGCCGGCAACGAGGTGCTGCACGAGGACCCGGTCGAGTGGCGCTACTCGTCCTGGTCGACGATCTACCGCGCTCTGCTCGACGACTTCGGCACCGACCGCTACCACCTCGGCGAGTTCTGCGCGGGCTTCGACCAGGACGCCGACAGCGTGACCCTGCGGTTCGTCTCCGGCCGGACCGAGACCGCCGACCTGGTGGTCTTCGCCGACGGCATCACCTCCACCGCCCGCAAACGGCTCTTCCCGGACCTGCGGGGCACGTACTCCGGCTACATCGGCTGGCGCGGCACCGTTCCCGAGAACGAGGTGAGCGAGCAGAGCCGCGACCTGCTGTGCGAGGCACTCACCTACAGCGTGGCCCGGGACACCCACATCGTCCTGTACCCGATCCCCGGCATGGACGGGGGCATCGCGCAGGGGCAGCGGCTGCTCAACTACGTCTGGTACCGCAACGTCCCGGCCGGCCCCGCGCTCGACGAACTCACCACGGATCTACGGGGCTTCGAATGCCCGGTGTCCGTCCACCCCGGTCAGGTGCAGCAGCGCTTCGTGGACGAAATGCGGGCGACAGCCGAGGAGTTGCTGGCCCCGGCCGCGGCCGAGACGGTCGTACGCACCCGACAGCCGTATCTCCAGGTCGTGTTCGACACCCGCATCCCCGCGATGGCCGAGGGCCGGGTGGCGATCATCGGCGACGCCGCCTTCGCCGCCCGCCCGCATGCCGCCGCCGGCACGGCCAAGGCCGCCGCCGACGCCTGGGCGCTCCACGAGCACCTGAGTGCGGCCGGCGGCGACATCCCCACCGCCCTCAAGCGCTGGGAACCGGCCCAGCTGCAACTGGGCAACCAACTGATCGACCGCGTCGCACAGATGGGTCACCGCTCGCAGGTGGCAGGCACCTGGACCCCGGGCGACCCCGACCTGCGATTCGGCCTCTACGGGCCCGGCATCTGACGCCCGGCACCACCGCACCGCCATTCAACAAAGGAGTTGGACATGAAGGCACTCGTCTACGACGGACCGGGGAAGATCGAGTACCGGGATCACCCGATGCCGACGCTGACCGAGAACACCGACCTCCTCATGCGCGTCACCCACACCACGATCTGCGGCACCGACTCGCACATCATCAAGGGCGGCGTACCGACGGTGAAGCCGGGCACCGTCCTCGGCCACGAGGCCACCGGCGTCGTCGAGGAGGTCGGCTCGTCGGTGACGAACGTCCGGCCGGGCGACCGGATCCTGGCCGTCTGCGTCAGCGCCTGCGGCTACTGCCGGTTCTGCACCACCGGCATGTACGGCCAGTGCGTCAACGGCGGCTGGGCCCTCGGCCACACCATCGACGGCGTGCAGGCGGAGTACGCCCGCATCCCCTTCGCCCGCAACTCCGTCTACAAGATCCCCGAGGCGCTCACCGACGAGCAGGTGCTCTTCCTCACCGACATTCTCGCCACCGGCTACGAGGTCGGTGTCCTCAACGGCCAGGTGCGTCCCGGCGACACCGTCGTCATCGTCGGCGCCGGACCGGTGGGCCTGTCCGCGACCGTCACCGCCAGGCTGTTCTCGCCGCGCAACATCGTCGTCGTCGAACGCACACCCGCCCGCCGCGAGATGGCCCTCAAGCTCGGTGCCACCCACGCCGTCGGCGAGGACGAGGTCCGCGACCTGGTAGGGAAGCTGACCGACGGCTACGGCGCCGACGTCACCATCGAGGCCGTCGGCTTCCCCGACGCCTTCGAACTCGCCGCCGGCCTGGTCCGCTCCGGCGGCCGTATCGCCAACATCGGCGTCCACGAGGGCCCGGCCACGCTCCACCTGGAGCAGCTCTGGTCCAAGCAGGTCACCATCACCACCGGCATCCCCTCGGGCCTGACCATCCCCCAGCTGATGAACTCCATCGCCACCGGCGCCCTCGACGCCACCCGGCTCATCAGCCACCGCCTGCCACTCGCCGAGACCATGCGGGGCTACGACGTCTTCACCCGCAGCGCCGAGACCGGCGCCCTCAAGGTGGTCCTCACCAACAACTGACCACTCCGGCAAGGCCGTCGAGCCGGGTCCACCCTCCCCTACGGGCCCGGCTCCACGGTCTTCATCACGAGGCGCGAGGTGACGTTCCCGATGCGGGGGACGGTCATGACACGCCCGTCGTGCTGCTCTGCCTCCTCGCCTGACCAGCCCGGCCGCACGATGATTGCACTGTGCACTTTCTCACCCGGCGCGACGAGCACACGCCGGTAGCCTCCACACCAGTCACGTGCAAGGAGAGACGTCCGTTGTCCGACCCGACCGCGCCCCTCGGCAGTTATTTCGAGACCATCGGCGACCACCGCTACAAGCCGACGCTCCACGCGGGCGGGGCCTGGGCGGCGGACGAGCAGCACTTCAGCCCGCTGGCCGGGCTCGTCGTCCACGCCCTCGACCGGCATCGGGCAGCCGGCCCGGACAGCGGTCTCCTGCTGTCCCGGATCAGCTATGACATCCTCGGCCGCCTCGCCCTCGACGAGTGCGAGATCGAGGTGGAGACCGTCCGCCCCGGGCGGACCATCGAACTGCTCGAAGCGGTGGTGCGGATCTCCGGCCGGCCGGTCCTGCGGGCCCGCGCCTGGTTCCTGGCCGAACTCGACACCAGCGCGGTGGCGGGCGGACCCGACGACCGCCTCACCCCGCCGGAGCTCCTCGCCCCGTGGCCGGCGACCGACATCTGGCCCGGCGGCTACATCAACTCCGTGGAGATCCGCCCGGTCGCACCGCCCCGGCCAGGCCGAACGGCTGCCTGGATCCGCACGCCGCTGGAGCTGGTCGACGGCGGGGCCGCCGGCCCGCTCGCGTCGTACCTCGCCCTCGTCGACACCGCCAACGGCATCGCCGTCCGGCAGTCACCCACCGCGTGGATGTTCCCCAACATCGACCTGACCATTCATCTTCACCGCCAACCACGCGGCACCTGGACGGGGTTGGACACCAAGGTCACCTTCGGGCCCACCGGCCAGGGCCTGACCAGCACGGTCCTGCACGACATGGACGGCCCGGTCGGACACGCCTCGCAGATCCTGACGGTCCGCCCGCTGCCGGGGGCGTGACGCGTCCGGTCAGCGGAGAGTGTGGCAGAGACCCAGGTGGCGACGGGCCGCCCGCGGGGTGTGTCAACTGGGAGCTCCTTCACAGGACCTTGTCGAGCCAGCCGTACGGGTCCGGCCCGCGGCCGTTCTGGAGGTCGGTCAGCGCCGCCTTCAGGCGTTCCGCCACGAGCCGGCCTCCCGTCGCCGATCGTGAAGTCGTACGACCGGCCTCGCACTCGCCCGATCGGTGTCACGACGGCGGCCGTGCCGCAGCCGAACACCTCTCGCAGCCGACCGCTCCGGGCATCCGTCTGCCACTGGTCGACGGCGTACGGCTCCTCACGCACCGTCAGCCCCAGGTCCGCAGCCGGCGTGATCAGGGAGTCGCGGGTGATGCCCGGCAGGATGGTCCCGGTGAGCGGGGGCGTCAGCGGGGACCCGTCGTCGAAGACGAAGAAAACGTTCATGCTGCCGACCTCCTCGGCCCGGCGCCGCTCGGCGGCGTCGAGGAAGACCACCTGCTCGCAGCCCTCCCGGACCGCTTTCGCGTGAGCGGCGAGACTCGCGGCGCAGTTGCCGCCGGACGAGGACTTCAGGCCGAGCGCCGCCACTGTGGCGATCATGAACTGGCGTAGCTGCAGCGCCCCGCCCTCGGTCCGCGGGATCCAGTATTGGTCGGCGCGGACCAGGGAGCGTACCGATTCGAGGAACAGCTCCTCCGGCAGTGGAGGCATGTCGCGCCGGACCGCCGAGTTGTGGAAACGGCGGGAGCGGGAGTTCACCCTGGGGACCCGGCCGAACGCGGGATCGCGGAGCAGCGCTTCGCGCTCGCTCGCCGGGACGGGATTCAGGTTCGGTATACGGGAGAGGACCTGCGCCTCGCCAAGACCCATGGAGTGTCCGTCCCCCGTCAGAAGAGCGCGATGGGCGGCAGCGGGGGGAAGATCTGGTCGAGTTCGGCGAGGTCCTCCGCGCTGAACTCGTATCCGACGGCCGCCGCGTTCTGGGCGACCTGCTCGGGGCGGGTGGCGCCGGCGATGACCGAGGCGACGGCGGGGCGGGAGACGAGCCAGGAGAAGGCGACCTGGACCTCGGTGAGGCCCCGCCTCTTGGCGAAGTCGCCGAAGGCTGTGAGCTGTTGCAGGTCGGCGTTCTCGAAGTCGTCCTGGCGGAAGTGCGTCAGGCGGGCGCCCTCGGGAGCCTTGCCGGTGGAGTACTTGCCGGTCAGGAGCCCGCTGGCGAGCGGGTAGTAGGGCAGGACCCCGAGGCCGAAGGCGGCGGCGGCCGGCAGGACTTCGAGCTCGGCGCGGCGGTCGAGCAGGTTGTAGTGGTTCTGCGAGGCGACGAAGCGGGTGGTGCCGACTTGGCGGGCGAGGTACTCGGCCTGGGCGATCTGCCATCCGGCGAAGTTGGAGTGGCCGAGGTAGAGCACCTTGCCCTGTCGCACCAGGGTGTCGAGCGCAGCCAGGGTCTCCTCGATCGGGGTGACCGGGTCGGGGGTGTGGAACTGGTACAGGTCGATCCGGTCGGTGCCCAGCCGGCGCAGGGACTCCTCGACGGCGCGGACGATATAGCGGCGCGAGCCGCGGACGCCGAAGTCACGGCCATTGGCTCCCTCCGCGTCCATGCCGAACTTGGTGGCGATCACGACGTCGTCGCGGTGGCCCTTCAGCGCCTCGCCGAGGAACTGTTCGCTCAGCCCGGGAGGCGTGCCGTAGGTGTCGGCGACGTCGAAGAAGGTGATGCCGGCCTCCAGCGCGGCTCGCACCACAGCGGTGCTGCCCTCCTGGGTGGCGCTGGCGGTATTCGGCCTGCCGAGGTTGCTGCTGCCGAGGCCGACGGTGGAGACGGTCAGGCCCGAGTTGCCGAGTTGGCGGTGGCTGATGGACATGGTGCGCCCTTCCTTGCGATGTGTGCCCAGCCTGTTCAGCCCGAAAAGATGAGTCAAATCAATCCAGCCCATCAACCTATGCAGGAATTCGATGACCATCCTGTCGCCGAGGCGAAGCAGCCGTGGGATGTCGATCGCGGTGTCGATCGCGGTGTCGATCGCGGTGTCGATCGCGGTGTCGATCGCGGTGTCGATCGCGGTGTCGATCGCGGTGTCGAAGATCCGGGATGTGGGGGACGGGACGAAGAAGGGCCGGTTCGAGATCGGTGATCGCGCCGCGGCGCGCGGTCTGAACGATCTCGATCCCGTGTCCGGAGAACTGCTCGACGGGCCGGTCACGGCGCTCGTCGTGGTGACCGGGGCCAAGGGGCGGCCGGATCTCGCTCCGGTGTGGTTCGGCCACCGGCTCAGCACCACGGCCACGGTCGTCCGGGAGATCTCCGAGGACGATCCGGCCGAGGGCGCGCGCGTCACCGCCCGTCCGGACCGTATGCGGACCAAGTACAGCGGCGACCAGGGCTCGTACCCGCTGCGCGAACCAGGACGCGACGAGCGCCGCATCCTGTTCGAACTGCGCGTCGATTCCGTTGCCGCCTTCGGCCGCCCTTGAGGGCCGGCGGCCCTACGCCGGGGCGGACACATGCTTCTCGGACAGGTTCCGGACAGCGGTGACGGTCGGGTGCCAGGGGCGGCCGGTCGGGCCGGTCAGGACCAGCCGGCGCTCCAGGCGCGGCCTGAGCGGGACCAGGGTGAGGGTGTCCGACAGCATGCTCGCCGCCAGCGACGGGACGATGGCGACGCCGAGGCCGGCCTCCACCATGCACAGCAGCGTGGTGAGTTCGCGGATGCGCTGGGTGGGGCGGTAGGGCCGGCCGGTCAGCGCGTGCAGGTGCTTGACCTGGGTCTCGCAGCCGGAGGTGGTGGCCAGCAGCGGATCCTCCAGCAGGTCCGCCAGTCCGATGGACTCCTCCCCCGCCAGCGGATGGTCGCTGCGTACGACGGCTTCGTAGGCGTCGGTCGCCAGATGCAGGGCACCGCGGGGCAACGGGTCCGGGTCGATGAGGATCGCCGCGTCGACCGTGCCGCTCTCCAGCCACTCCTCGATCTCCTCGTCGAGGCCCTCGAAGAGGGTGATCTCGACCTGGGGCAGCTGCTCGTGCCACAGCCGCAGCAAGCCGGGCAGCAGCCCGCGGGCGGCCGTCGGCGGCACGGCGAGCCCGATCGATCCGGCGGCCGTGGCGCTGGTGTGCGCGGCTGCGGCAGCAGTGAATCCGCGGGCGGCGGACAGGGTGGCGCGGGCGTGCGGCAGCAGGACGTCACCCAGGGGGGTCGGCCGCACCGGAGCCGCACGGAGTACCAGCTCGCCCTGCACTGTCCGCTCCAGCGCGGCGAGCGAGTGCGACACCGAGGACTGGCTCATACCGAGAACGGCGGCAGCCGCACCGAACCCTTCGTGGTCGGCGATCGCCACGAACACAGCGAGCTGCCGCAGAGTCACGTCCATCGAAAGACCCAATCTCCACAAGCCGCACATCGATTTACTTCATCTTACTGACGGGGTGACGCTGATGGCACCGGACTGGCGCACATCCTCAACAACCGGGTGATCAGTGCATGCGGTGCGACCACCGCCGCCACCTACCTCACCCCGATGGCCGGCGTCGCCCTGGGCGTCCTCGTTCTCGGTGAGACCATCCACTGGCAAGAGCCCGTAGGCGCCGTGCTGGTCCTGCCCGGCATCCTCATCAGCCAGGGACGCCTTACGGCGAACCGACGCGGTCAGGCGTCGAGCGCGGACACGGCCCCACGGAATGCGACCGGGCCCTCGACGAGGCGACCGGTGGAACGGCATGCGGTCCGGTGCACGCATCGGCAGATCCCGTCCGGCACGCACCATGACAGGCCCACGCACCGGGCCGTCCTCGTTCACGCTGACGGCTCCGCGATCGCGACAAGGACGGCCGGGCGAGCCAGGAGGTCAGTAATTCTGACCGCTGACCGCGGCACTCGCCGGCACCGGCCCGTTGAGACCGAGCCGCTGGCCGAGCCCGACGCCGTGCCGGTAAAGGGCGTCGCCTTCGGCCAGTCGGTTGTTCTCCCACGCAGCCAAGGCCGCGTCCAGGGAGGGGAGTTGCTGGAGAGCGGTGAACAGGATGATGGCGTCGGCGGCCGCCTTCTCCGCGCTGGCGGCCGTGTGCGGCCGTACGACGAACGCCGCGTCCCCGGTCAGCAGCAACCGGTCCTGGCGCATCCGGGATACCCGCCCGTCGAGGATCGCCTGCGCGAACGGCTCGCGGGTGAGCTCCACCAGCCGGCGCAACGGCTCGGGCAGCACCTTCTGTGCCCTGTCCAGGAGTTCGGCGTACACCTGCGGGGCGATCAGCCCCGGGGGCAGAGACAGTCCGTGGGCGGCGCCGTCGCGGTCGGTGGTGACGCGGTCGAGCGCGGGTGCGTCGGCGCGTACGTACCAGACCCAGTTCATACGGCGGCTGCCGGGCGCGGTCGCGCCGAAGTCGCCGGGGATGAAGTAGCAGAGGAACTGGGTGCGTTCACCGTCGTAGAAGCTGAACCGGTCACGGAAGAGCGCGCTCAGATCCTCCGGGAGTTCGGTCTCGTCGATCACGCCCCGGTAGGCGACGTATCCGGCGTAGCGCGGTGTGCTGTCGGGTGCGACGAGGCCGCGGTGCCGGGAGGCGGAGCCGTCCGCGATGATCGCGAGGTCGACGGGCTGAACGGTGTCACCGACGTGGACGGCAACGCCGTCCGGACGGGGTACAAGGGCGGTGGCCGGGCGGCCGTCGTGGTAGCGCGCCCTGTCGAGGCGGTCTCGGAGGGACTGGTAGATGGCCCCCCAGGAGATCATCTGCTGCCGCATGAGCGTCTGGTGGCTGCGCCCGTCCCGGGCGAAGAACTGCCGGTGGGTGACCGGCACACTGACGCTGTCGGGGTCGACGCCGCAGAAGGTGTTCAGGAACCAGGCGACGCCCGGCTGGAGCACGATGCCCGCGCCGCGGTCGTCGGGGCGGCCCGCGGACCGCTCCCAGACGGTGACGTCGAGACCGAGTTCGGCGAGCGCGACCGCCTGGAACAGCCCGCCCAGCGAACCGCCCACCACGCCCACCGACTTGATGTCCGACACCGCGCTCACGCCGAGCACACCCCGCCCTCGCACGTGGTTCCGTCCGGCACCTCGGTGGCGTGGCGTTCGAGGATCTCGACGAGCGCCTCGGTCGGGACCGCCCCGTTGATCGCCTTGTCGCCCACGATCAGCAAGGGGACCCCGCTCAGCCCCAAGTACTCGGCGAGCTGCGCGTCTTCCCGTACGACGGCCTCCAGCGCCGGATCGTCCAGCCGTTCGGCCACATCGTCACCGAGTCCCGACTCCGCGCCCAGCCTTGCCAGTACGGCGATGTCGCCGACGTCCTGGCCCTCCGAGAAGTACGCCACCAGCAGGCGGTCGGCCATCGCCGCGCCCTGCCCCGACTCCCGCTCGGCGAGGGCGATCAGCCGATGTCCGGCCCGGGTGTTCGGCGTCCTGGCGATCGCCTCGTAGTCGAAGACGATCCCCTCGTCCCGGCCGGCCGACACGGTGCCGGCGTCCATCTGCCGCGACCGCTCCCAGCTGCCGAACTTCTCACTCCGGTAGGTGCGCCGGTCCATCCCGGCCGCCGGCATCGTCGGGTTCAGCTCGAACGCGTGGTGGCGGATCCGGAACTCCTGCCCGGTGCGCTCCTGCACGATGTCGACGGCCTTCTGCAGCCGCCGTCCGCCGATGTAGCACCAGGGGCAGATCAGGTCACTGAACACATCAAGCGAGATCATCGGAACCTCCGGCGTACTGGATGTCGAACGGCTTGTTGGTGATGAACAGGAACGTGCAGTCGCCGTCCTCGGTCGCGCCGTGCGTCATGGTGCCGCCCTCCGGGAACCAGACGAAGCTCCCGGCCGGGAAGTCGCCCTGGTGCGTGCTGAGGGTGCCGTCGAGGACGTAGATGCCGTGGGCGCAGTTGTGCGTGTGCCAGGGGTTGGTGAACCCGGCCTTGTACACCACCTTCAGCACCTCCATCCCGGTGTCGGGATCGGCCATCAACGGCAGCCGGTCGAGGACCGCACCGATCTCCGGAAGCGGAAGCCGCTCCCACTGGGCGGTGTTCGTGTCGACCGCCGTGAGCTTCAAGGGCGTGAGCCGAGCGCCAGACATGAGGATCTGCTGCCTTTCGATGCGAGAGCTTGAATCACCTCACAGCATGGCAACGCGCAGCCCAGAAGCCACTGTGCGTGTACACAGCGTCCTGCCATATACATGTGCTGATGAACATACGTAGCCCCATCAGTGCTGCTGGCGCCCTTCACCTCGGAACCGCGTCGGCACCTCGCATGGCCGCCCCCGGCCGGAAGGCGACTTGCTCCTGAGGTACTCCTGAAGCCCTCTCGGTCCGAACCCACGGGAGAACGCCGCGTCTGCCCGGTTCAGGGCGCCAGCACGACCCTGCCGAACACCTTGCCCGCGTCCATTTCGCGGTGGGCCAGCACCGCCTCGTCCAGTGGCATCGTCTCGTGCACGACCGTGCGCAGGTCCCCGTGAGCGGCGTCGGCGAACTGGGACGACCGCACGGCCTGCCTGTCGGGGCCGGGCACGGTGTCGGAACTGAAGGTGGCGAACGACAGCGACCTGCGGAAGGCGTCCATCAGCCGTGTGCCGAAGTCCGCGGGCGGCTGCCCGCCGACGACGCCGACAGCCACATACCGCCCGTTGGAGTTCAGCCTGTCCAGGAAGCGGGGAAGCCGGGGACCCCCCACGACATCGATCACCACGTCGAAGCCCGACGGTGCGTCCGAGCCGCCCTCGCCCGAGCGGTCGAGGACGTGGGTCGCACCCAGGTCCCGCAGGCGGGCGCCACGCTCCGCCGATGAGGTGGTGACCGCCACCGCGCCCGCACCACCTCCGGCTGCGAGCTGGACCGCCGTGATCCCGATGCTGCCGGCCGCACCGCGCACGAGCACCGTCTCTCCGGGTGCGAAACGGGCCCGGTCCAGGGCGAAGTGGGCGACGACGCCGGAGCCGCCGAGAGCCACCGCGTCGGCGCCGGTCAGGCCGTCGGGCAGCGGAAGGACATCCTCGACCGCGGCGACGGCCTGCTCGGCATACCCACCCGACAGGCCGGTGAACGCCCACACCCGCCGCCCCGTCCACGAGGCGTCCACGCCCTCTCCCACGGCGGTGACGGTCCCCGCCACCTCGCTGCCGAGGAGATGGCCCTCCCGGAAGCCGTAGGCGGCGAGCGTTCCCCGGCGGATCACGGCGTCCACACCGCCCACCCCGATCGCCTCTGTGGCGATGCGCACCTGCCCCGGGGCAGGAACGGGCACGGGCAGGTCGACGACCTCCAGGCCGTCGGGGTTTCCGAACGTCCTGATCACGACGGCTTTCATTGCTGCTCCTCGGGGCGGTGGCGGGACGGGTCACAGCCGCTGTGGCCAGGGCGGCAGCACCGTCATCGGACCGTAACGGACGCCCCCGTCCACTTGGCTAAAGTGAGAAGCATGACGGCCGCTTTGCCTCGGACTGTGCGCTCCGACGCCCGCGACAACCGGGCCCGCATCCTGGACGCCGCCCGCGCGGTGTTCGGCGAGGAGGGCCTGAACGCGCCCATGCGCGAGGTCGCCCGGCAGGCAGGCGTCGGCCCCGCCACGCTGTACCGGCACTTCCCGACCAAGCAGGCACTGATCGCGGAGACCTTCGCCGAGCAGCGGCGAGCCTGCCACGCCGCCGTCCGCGACGCCCTGACGGACCCGGACCCGTGGCACGGATTCCGGAGCCTGGTCGAGCGCATCTGCGAACTCCACGCGCACAGCCGGGGATTCGCCGACGCCTTCATGACGGCCTTCCCCGAGGCCATCGATTTCGCCTCTGACCGCGAGCGCACTCTGCACGCGGTCGCCGAACTGGCCCGCCGTGCCCAGGAGACCGGCCGGCTCCGCCCCGGCTTCGTCGTCGACGACCTGATCCTCATGCTCATGGCCCACCGGGGCCTCCAGGACACGCCGCGTGGCGACCGTGTCACGGCCTCCCGCCGCTTCGCCGCCTACGTGATCGAGGCGTTCCGCGCCGCACCGGAGACGGGAGCGCCCACGCCGCTGCCGCCGGCACCACGCCTGCAGCTCGCGCACTCGCCCAGCACGTCGTGAACCCGCCACCACGAGCTCCGTCATCCTCGCAACCGCCAGCTCCCGCAGGCACCGGGCACGAGCCGCCGGGATCGCTGCCGGCGCGTCGTCCAGCACGGCTTCCGGCTCCTGGAACGCGCGGGCACGGGGCTGGTCCCCGACCGGTCCCCAAAAATGATCAAAGGCCCTTCCAGAACTTCTCTGAAAAGACCTCTGACCTGCGACTTCGTAAAGTCGGGACGACAGGATTTGAACCTGCGACCCCTTGACCCCCAGTCAAGTGCGCTACCAAGCTGCGCCACGTCCCGGTGCGCTCGCTCGCGGTGACCCGCGTGATCGCGCGAACAGCACCTTACCCCACGTGCCCGGGCAGGCAGAAAGAGGGCGGGCGGCGGGGAGGGGACAATCGGTCGTATGGAAGACGCGGGGACAGGGGCACGGGACCGGGACGCCGAGGGGCGGGCGCGCAACGCCCGGCCGCGCGACGGGCTGGGGCGGCCGCTGCCGTACGGCGCACCGGGCGTCGAGCGGCAGCCCGAGGGGGTCGTGCGGACCCCGGAGGAGACGGTCGCCGAGGCGCAGGCGCTGCTGGACGCCGGGAAGCCGTTCCACGCCCACGAGGTGTTCGAGGACGCCTGGAAGTCGGGGCCCGAGGCGGAGCGGACGCTGTGGCGGGGGCTGGCCCAGCTCGCGGTGGGGCTCACGCACGCGGCCCGCGGCAACGTGACCGGCGGGGCCCGGCTGCTGCGCCGCGGCGCCGGCGCGGTCGAGGCGTGGGCGGCCGGGGGCGGGGTGCGGCGGCCGTACGGGATCGATGTCGACGGGCTCGCGCGGTGGGCGCGGGAGCTGGCCGGGCGGGTGGAGGGCGGTGCCCGGAGCGTCGGGGCGAGAGCCGAGGCGCCCCGGCTGCGCGGCGCCCGGTAGCACCGGGGTGACCCGCTGTCAGTGCCATGCGGCAGACTCGGAGGCGTGCGAAAGATTCATGTCATCGGTATCGGCGCGGGCGACCCCGACCAGCTCACCCTCCAGGCGGTCCGGGCGCTGAAGAACACGGACGTGTTCTTCCTCCTCGACAAGGGCGAGGTCAAGAGCGACCTGACCCAACTGCGCCGGGACATGCTCGACACCCACATACCGGACGGCGGCTACCGGCTGGTCGAGGCACGGGATCCGGAGCGGGACCGGGCCGCGGGGGGCGGGGCGTACTCGCCGGCCGTCGGCGACTGGCGCAGCGCCCGCGCGGACATCTACGAGGGGCTGATCCGCGAGGAGCTGGGTGCGGAGCAGACCGGCGCCTTCCTGGTGTGGGGCGATCCGTCCTTGTACGACAGCACGTTGGCGATCCTGGAGGAGGTGCTCGCCCGGGGCACGGTGCGGTTCGGGTACGACGTGGTGCCCGGGATCAGCAGCGTCTCGGCGCTGGCGGCCCGGCACCGCACAGGGCTGAACCGGGTGGCCCGGCCGGTGCAGATCACCACGGGCCGGCGACTCGCCGAGGGGCTGCCGGACGGGGTGGACGACGTGGTGGTGATGCTCGACGCCCACCAGGCCTTCCGCCGGTATACGGACGAGGACATGGACATCTACTGGGGCGCATACCTCGGCACCCCCGACGAGATCCTGGTCTCCGGTCCGATCGCCGAGGCCGGTCCGCGCATCGAGCGGCTGCGGGCCGAGGCACGCGAGCGCAAGGGCTGGATCATGGACACGTATCTGCTGCGCCGCCACCCGGAGGTTCCGAAGGAGGACTGAGCTGTACCCGGGCGGCCTCTTCCGGTACGCGACGGTAGCCCGCCGGTGTGAAGGTGACATCGCGACAGAGACCGCGCGACCCGTCCTGCCTGACGTGTCCCAGCCGCCCGTCCTCGACGTCCGCCGGCGCAACGTCGTCTTCGTGACGATCATGTTGGGGATGCTGCTCGCGGCCCTGGACCAGACGATCGTGGGCACCGCGCTGCCGACGATCGTGTCGGACCTGGGCGGTGCCGCGCACATGTCGTGGGTGGTCACGTCCCACCTCCTCGCGGAGACCGTGGCGACCGTCCTGGTCGGCAAGTCCGGCGCCCTGTTCGGCCTCAAGGTGGTCTTCCAGGTCTCGGCGATCGTCTTCATCACCGGCTCGTTCCTGTGCGGCCCGGCCACCAACATGTCGCTGCTGATCTCCTGGCGGGCGATGCAGGGCATCGGCGCCGGCGGGCTGTTGGTGACCGCGATGGCGCTGATCGCCGATGTCGTCCCGCTGCGGGAGCGCGGCAAGTACCAGGGCGCGATCGGTGCGGTGTTCGGTGTGGCCACGCTCATCGGGCCGCTGCTCGGCGGGCTGTTCACCGACCACCTGTCGTGGCGCTGGGCGTTCTACGTCAACGTGCCCATCGCGATCGTCGTGGTGGCCGCCGCCGCCCGCATCATCCCGGTGGTGAAGTCGGCGGCGAAGCCGGTCATCGACTACCTGGGCATCGCGCTGGTAGCGGTCGGCGCGAGCTCGCTGATCCTGCCGACGAGCTGGGGCGGCAACGAGTGCCCGTGGACCTCGGGCACCGTCATCGGCCTGTTCGTCGGCGGCGCGATGGCACTCGCGCTGTTCTGCTGGGTGGAGACCCGGGCGCGGGAACCGATGCTGCCGATGCGGGTGTTCGACGACCCGGTCTTCACCGTCTGCTCGATCCTCAGCTTCGTCGTCGGCTTCCCCATGCTCGGCGCGATGACCTATCTGCCGAGCTACCTCCGGTACGTCGACGGCGACTCGGCGACGATCTCGGGTGTGCGGACCCTGCCGATGGTGATCGGCCTGCTCATCGCGTCGGTCTTCAGCGGCAACGTGGTGAGCAGGACCGGCCGGTACCGGCTCTTCCCGATCATCGGCTCCGCGGTCATGGGTGCGGCCTCTGTCTGATGTCCCTGATGGGGCCGGGTACCGGGGGCCTGGCTGGAGTCGCTGTACATGTTCGTGCTCGGCACCGGCATCGGCCTGTCCATGCAGGTACTGACGATCGCCGTGCAGAACACCGCCGGCCACGCCCTCGTCTCCGTCATCCACAAACTCGAAGGTGATGGTCATCTCCTCCGGTTTGCCGACCATCCGGACGGCCTCAGCGGCCTTGACCAGGAGGGACACGCCGTCCTCCTCGCCCAGTCGCCGAGGGTCCCAGGTCATCCCGATCGGCGGAGAGTCGGCGCGGAGCGTAGAGATGTCGCCGCCAAAGCTCGCGTCGACTTCGTAGATGACGACGAGTTCGGTCAGCCAGGCACGGGCCGCTTCCTCATGCAGGACGAACAGATCCATCTGCGTTCTCCTTCCTGTGACGATTCCTGTGACGATGGGGTGAAGGCTTGGCTCGCGCGATTCCATTCGAGGGCCCGGCTTCGTGTCCGGTCAGTCTGTCGTGGTCGCCCGATGTGCAAGGACCAGTCGCCGGTGTATTCGTCCAGGTCGATCCGCGGGGTTCCGGTGCGCCGGCGTCGTGGATGCCGGCCCGGATCATGCGGCTGGTGCCCAGCTGCAGTTCGACGGCACCGATGAGCTCAACAGGTCCGGCACCGAAGTCTTCGGCCAGCCCAGTCCGGAGGCGGCCGGCTGGTGTGGCGGGCGGCTGATCTTCATCATCCCGGACAGCGGAAACACGGCCGCCAGCACACCCGCGACGATCCACAAGAAGAAGCCCATCGACACATCACTCCCTCCATCAACTTCAAGGTTGGAGCAATGGAGGCGTTCATTTAATTCAAGCCAGGAGTAAATTGGTTTGGCTTTTTGCTCCACGCTTGGAGTACGTTGGGGGGTATGGAAGAGGAGCGGGAGACCGCGGAGCCGCGTTGGCTCGACGCCGATCAGCAGCAACAGTGGTACGCGTTCGCCTATGTGCTGACCCAGCTGCCGGCCGCGCTGGAGGCGCGGATGCAGCGGGACGCGGGCATCGCACAGTTCGACTACGTGGTGATGTCCGCGCTGTCGATGGCGCCGGAGCACACCCTGCGGATGAGCGAGCTCGCCCAGTACGCAGGAAGCACGCTCACCCGGCTGTCCAACGTGGTGATCCGGCTGGAGAAGCGCGGCTGGATGCGGCGCCACCCCGACCCCACGGACGGTCGCGCGACCCTGGCGACCCTCACCGACGACGGCATGGACAAGGTCGTCGCCTCGGCCCCCGGCCATGTCGACGCGGTGCGCCAGCTGATCTTCGACCCGCTGACCAAAGCCCAGCAGCGTCAGCTCGGCGCCATCTCCCAGCGCATGCTCGCCGCTATGAAGGCGCCGTGGCCCGCCGACTGGCCCGGCACCACCCCGTCGGCCGACCAGGACTGACCCCGCGCACACCCCACGGTTCTCGCCCGGCCGACCAGCCGGAACCACGCCACCCCCCAGGAGTTTTCGCATGCCCACGATCGCCATCGTCGGAGCCGGACCGGGCCTGGGCCTGTCCATCGCCAAAGTCTTCGGAGGCCATGGCTTCGACGTCGCCCTGATCTCCCGCACCAAGGACAAGCTCGACGCCCTGGTCGCCGACCTCACCGAGGCCCAGATCACCGCGGAAGCCTTTCCCGCCGACGCCGGCGACCCCGCCCAGCTCACCGCCGCGCTTCAGGCCGCGATCGCGCGGTTCGGGCGGATCGATGTCCTGGAGTTCTCCCCGCACGCGGGCCTGGCCATCACCGAACCCAAGGAGGTGACCATCGACACCCTGCGCCCGCAGATCGACAGCCTCCTCTACGGTGCGGTCGCCGCCGTCCAGGCGGTACTGCCCGGAATGCTCGACGCCAAATCCGGCACCCTGCTGTTCACCACCGGCGGCGGCGCGATCGACCCGTACCCCATGCTCGCCACGATCAACATAGCCCAGGCAGGCCAGCGAAACTTCGCGATCAACCTGCACAACACCCTCGCCGACGAGGGCATCTACGCGGCCTGCGTGGCCATCAACCTCATGATCGCCACCAAGGCCCCCGAAGGCGTCCCCTACCGCTCACCCAACGAGATCGCCCTCGACTACTGGACCCTCCACACCACCCGCACCCAGGCCGAGCACTTCATCGGCGCCTGACCCCGGCACACCATCAACGGACGACGCACGGCCATGCCGTCACCGCCCCAGCGGCCGCCCGCCCTTTCCCCCTTCCTCCTCCGGAGCATCATGAAGACCATCCTCATCGCCGGCGGCAACAGCGGCATCGGCCTCCAGGCAGCCCGCGAGCTCCTCGACCACGGCCACCGACTCGTCCTGCTGGGCCGTGACCCGGGCAAAGGCGAGGCCGCCCTCGCCTCCTTCGGCGCCGCCGCCGACCGGGCGTCCTTCCTGGCCGCCGACCTGTCCACCCACGACGGCGTGCGTGAGGCCGCCCGGCGCGTCCTCGACCAGCACGACCGCATCGACGCTCTCGTCCACACCACCGGCGTGTTCACCTTCCAGGAGAGCCGCACCGCCGACGGGCTCCACCCCTTCTTCGCGGTCAACTACCTCAGCCGCTACCACCTCACCCAGCTCCTCCTGCCCGCCCTACGCCAGGCCGAGCGGCCGGTCGTGCTCATGATGACCGCCGCGATCCCGCCGACCGACGAGATGGACTTCGCCCGGTTCCCCGAGTTCTCCCCCTTCGCTCTCAGCCGCGACCGAAAGCCGATCCAGCTCGCCAACCACCACTACGCCGCCCACCTGACCCGCACCGAACCCGGCCTCGGCGCCGGCGTTGTCAACGCCGGTTCCGCCAAGACCGACATCATGCGCATCGCCCCCTGGTACATGCGGGCCGCCATGAAGGTCCTCGGACCGCTCGTCCTCGACTCTGTCGAGACCTCCGCGCGCAACGTCGTCGAAGCCGTCCGGCACGACGACTGGCACAGCACCCCCACCTACTGGGGCAAGCCTGGCCGCTACGAACAGCGCACCCCGATCACCTTGGACACCACGACCACCCAGCACCTCATGGACACCTCCCGCAAACTCACCGGCGCCTGACACCGCACCAGCCGGCCCCACCCCGCGCGCACAGCCCTCAACAGGCCGATCTGCACGCGGGTTTCTCCGCAGAACGTAAGCCGGGAGGCGTCATGGTCGACAAGACCGTCATCATCACCGGCGGGAACGCAAGCCTGGGCTACCAGTACGCGAAGAACCTCGCCCTCAGTGATCCGGGCTGCTACATGGTGCTTCAGGTACTGGCGGGGTGCGGATTTCGTACCTCGGCAAGAGGGTAGTGGCCGCCGCGCAGCACGCTGCCCAACTGGGCGACCTTCACTGTCCGCGGCACCGCCCCGTGAACCACGGCCAAACCTGCAACCAGTACGGTGCGGCGCAGGAGCGTTCTGGTCTCACCTGGCGGACCACCTGAACATGACGACGGCTGCGGCTGTAAGCACCAGCCCCCCGCACCCGAAGATGATGACGTTGACGTACGGGTCGTCGAAGGCTCGGGCCCACGCGTATGCGTCGCGAGCGATAGCGGAGGCGCCCCCGACCCAGCCCGTGAGAAGAGAGAGTCCGAACGTGCGCGGGGCTAGCGCGGCGGCCGACACCGGCACAGCAACCGCCAGCACAGCGGTCACGAAGTAGGGCCACCCGTTAGGGACATGTGGATCAGAGAGAGAACTTCGGGTGGCGTTACCCTCCCGGAGCAGGGCTACCGCGACGGTGACCGCACCCATCCCGGCCAGGAAGGCCATGACCCGGGTCAGCAGATTCGTCGGCTGCCAAAGCTCGAAGTGAACGACCCGGTTCCCTCTCAGCGTGAACCCCGCGAGGCAGCCGCCGACCATCAAAGCCACTTGGCCGGCGAATGCGAATTGATCCATCGGAAGCCAGTCGTGTGTCTTGACCTGGGAGTAGTACACCAGGCCCCAGACAGAGGCAGCCGCCGTACCGAGTACGAGGCCCGGTCCGATCAGGGATCTCGTCCGCGGCACAAGCATGCAGACCCCTGCAGTGAGCGCGACCGCGGCCATGGTGATGACGTACGCGCTCCACGGGTCAAACAGCGACGAGAAGTAGCCGTCGGAGTCGCCTACTTTGACGGTTCCTGCGATCAGCAGCACGGCAGCCAGGACCGGGAGGACTCCGGTGATGCTGGCGACCAGCGTCGCGGCAGCCTGGCTCCTCACACGCCCCGCTGACTCGGCATGCAGTGCAGCCAGATTCCTCCCTGGCCGCATATCCTGCCCCCGTCCTCGCGAGGGCGCTGCTCTGGGAGCGATGTCCGGCGGCGTTGCCTGCTGCTCAATGGTGGGTGCCGGCGCGGATGTCGGTGCCGGAGCCGGTGAGGGTTCGGGTGCGGGCCTTGAGGGGGCTTCGGATACCTTCGGGTGGATTGCCTCAAGCTGCGCCGCCGCCGCGGTCGACACGATCCGGCTGTCGTCGTCCGCGAGACGCTGGAACTCACTGGCGACGTGCTGGCGCACGAAGTCGTTGCCAATCCGGTACTGGTGGGCGAGTGCGTCGATCGCTCCGAGCCGGTCAGTGGCGATCGGACTGCCGAGCGCGTTGCGCAGGTGGGTCGGCAGGACCCAGTTGATGTTGCGGGCGATGACGGTGCGGCCCTCGACGTTGTCCTGCCTCTTCGGACGCTGTTGGGGCATCTCCTCGACGACCCGGTCGTGGACGTAGCTGTACAGCTCGTCGAGGGTGATGTCGCCGTCGAGGTCGGCGCTGCCGTCGCGCAGGCCCGCCACCAGGTGCCGCGTGAACACGGATTGTGCGGCTTGGCCGTGCGGCTGGTTTCCTTCGAAGGAGTACTGGGTGGCGTCTGATGCTGTCAGCACGGTGCGGCCGCGGCCCTGGAACTGCTCCAGCGTGTGGACTGCGGTGTCGGCCTTGGCGAGGCGGCCGGCCGGGAAAGCTCCGCTGTAGCAGCAGTCGAGGATAAGAACCTTCTGACGCGAGACGCAGCCTTCCATCGCCTGGTCGATCTGCTCGGCGGACAGCGCGGTGAACAGCAGGCTGTCGCGGCGGGTGTTGCTCATCGCCAGGTAGAGTCGGCCGCCGTCGTCCTTAAGACCGTGGCCGGTGAAGTACAGCAGCGTCAGGTCGTCGCGACGCCGATGGCGATAGAAGTCGCCAATGGTCTCGCCGACGACATGATGCGGCTCGTTGACCAGCGTGGTGACCTCAAATCCGGCGATGGCCGGGTCCTGCAACACTGCGGCAAATGCCTCCGCGTCGTGTGCCGGAGCAGCCAGCCGCTGCAGTCCGGTGTCCTGGTAGTCATAGGTGGCGATCAGCAGGGCCAGTCGGCGTCCCACGGCTAACTGCCGGTGTGGCGGCGGATGTACGCATCGACCAAGTCGCGCCGTTCGGCGGCGGAGGCCCGCTCCAGTTCGATCGTGTCGCCGTCGATGGTCACCGAGACCCGATGCCGGGCAGAGGACCGGCCGAGCCAGTCGCGCAGGGTCTCGACGAGGGCGGTGAACACCCCACCGGACGCGCTCAGCGCTACGACGATCGCCCCGAGGGTTACCGGATCAGCGCCCTTCGCACCCTCGGGAATCGTGCCGCTGAGCCCGCAACGGGCCGATTCGATGTCCAGCTCTGTGATCTCGGCCTGCAGTTGGCGTACCAGGCGATCCACAGCTTCGGTGTCCAGATCGGGGTCAGGCGCGATGTCGAGCTGGACGTTGAGTATGCCGTCCGTCCGGCCGTCCACGTGACCGCTTCTCATCTCGGTGTCGTCCTGCACGCATCCTCCTATCAGCGCGTTGCCGCGAAGCCGTACCCCACAGTGTGGCGGCAAGCGGCCACTATTGGCAGCTGGTTGGGACCACGTGCTGATCGGCCAGAGCCTCCGGCCGGACAGGTCCCCGCTTCGCAGAAACAACCCTTTGCCAAAGCAAGATCGAAGAAGGTCCGCTGGGCGCCCGTTGATCTTCGATCGGCTGTCACCTGCAGGACTGCATGACGCTGATTCCTGAGCGGTATCTGGCATGGATGGGATGCTGTAAGTCGGTCTGTACCGAACTGACCGAACGGGAGCGGGAAGTCCTCGACCTGGCCGCGCTCGCCCACAGCAACCACAAGTTCGGATGACACCTGATGCCGGCCGAGAAGACGGTCCACAATCACGCTTCGTCGATCTTGCTTAAGCTCCAGGCCGGCGACCGCGCCCGCGACGCAGGCCCTTGGGTACATCCCGGCCTCCAGGAGGGTGAACTGCCCCTGAGGCTCAGCGCGAGGCTGCAGAGGTGGCGGTCGACGCTGATATGGCCGACAGATTGGCTACCTTGCGCAGCCGCACCGTGCGGTCGCCATCGGTGATGGCGATGGTCTTGCTGTCGGGGCTGAACGTCATAAACACGGCATTGAGGACGGCGGTGGTCTTCCCGGTGGCCACGTTCCACACCTGGACGGTCCCGTTGTAGGTGGCTATGGCAAGGGATGAGCCGTCCGGACTGAACACCATTCTCAGGACTTCGTCCTTGGCTTTGACTTCGGCGCGGTCGGTGAAGGTGGTGGTGGTCTTTCCGGTCGCAACGTTCCACAGCCGCACCGTGTTGTCGCCGTTGACGGTGGCGAGGGAGGCGCTGTCCGCGCCGAACGCCGCCTCCGAGACTCCGTGCTTGGTGTCACGGGTGAGGGTGGTGATCTTGCCGGTGGCCACGTTCCACAGGCGCACGGCGTCGGCCTCGAACCACGTGACGAGGGTCTTGCTGTCCGGGCTGAACTTCACGAAATCGAACATGTTGGGGCCGTTGAGGGGGGTGGTGGCCTTGTGGGTGGCCACATTCCACAGCCGCACGCTGCCGTCGTAGCTGGTGCTGGCGAGGGACTTGCCGTCCGGGCTGAACGCGATGTGCATGATGCCGTTGGTGTGGCCGGTGAGGGTGGCGAGGTTCTTGCCGGTGGATACATTCCACAGGCGTATCGGGTTGCTGTAGCTCTTGTCGGCGTTGTCCATACCGCCGGTGGCAAGGGTCTTGCCGTCGGCACTGAGCGCGAACGTCACTCTGCGGTCGGGGTCTGTGGGGATGGTGGTGGTGGCGATTGTCCTGCCGGTGGGCACCTTCCGAACCCGCACCGTGATCTTGCTTGGCCCACTGGAGAAGTCGTCGGTGCGGTCGACCGTCGTGAGGGTTTGACCATCGGCCCCGAACGCCATACGAGAATCCTGTTCGGTGAGGGTGGCGGTTACTTTGCCGGTCGCGACGTTCCACAGCCGCACCGTGGCCGCCGGCTCCGACTGTTCGAAAAGCGGGTAGCCGGTTCCGGTGTTGGTGGCGAGGATCTTGCCGTCGGGGCTGAACTGCGTCGAAAAAGCCGCCGCCGCGAGGACGGTGGGGTCATTGGGTTCGCTCGTGTCCCTGGTGGTCAGGAACACCGCCACTGCGGCCACCGTCAGGGCCAGAACGGAAGCAGCGACGGTGAGGACCTTGGCCCGGCGGGTCCGGAGAACGAGGCGAGACCTGCGGACGGCGCGCTCGGCAGATGCCTCCGGTCGGTTGCTCTCGCCGACGGAGACATCCGGTGACGGGGGACTGCCCGCTTCGACGGGTGTGAGATGTGGTGTGGTCGCCGGATGGGGCGCCGTGCTGACCGCCTCCGGCTCAGGCTCCTGGACCAGCTCCGGTTCTTGTTCTGGCTCTCGCTCCAGGGCCGGCATCGGTGCTGGCTCTGGGACCGGCTCCGGAAGGTGAGGGTGTGGACCGGTCGGCTGCTTGGCGGAGGTTTCGGCCGGTTGGGGAAGGAGGGATTGCAGCCGCTCAGTGGCGGCTGCGGAGACGCGTCTGCTGTCGTCGCCGACGAGGCGGCGGATCTCGTCGAGGACAGCGCTACGGACGGTCTCGTTGCCTATGCGGTGCAGGTGGGCGAGTCCGTCGAGGGCGCCGAGGCGGTCGTTGGCGATCGGGCTGCCGATGGCATTGCGCAGGTGGGCCGGGATCGTCCAGTTGATGTTGTGGGCGATGACGGTGCGGCCCTCGACGTTGTCCTGCTTCTTGGGGCGCTGCTGCGGCATCTCCTCGACGACCCGGTCGTGGACGTAGCTGTACAACTCGTCGACGGTGATGTCGCCGTCCCCGTCGAGGTCCGCGCTGCCGTCCCGCAGGCCCGCCACCAGGTAGCGGGTAAACACCGACTGCGCTGCCTCGCCGTGCGGCTGGTTTCCCTCGAACGAGTACTGGGTGGCGTCCGACGCGGTCAGCACGGTGCGGCCGCGGCCCTGGAACCGCTCCAGCGCGTGCACCGCGGTGTCGGCCTTGGCGAGGCGGCCGGCCGGGAACGCCCCGCTGTAGCAGCAGTCCAGGATGAGAACCTTCTGACGCGAGACGCAGCCTTCCATCGCCTGGTCGATCTGCTCGGCGGACAGCGCGGTGAACAGCAGGCTGTCTCGATGGGTGTCGGTCATCGCCAGGTACAGCCGACCGGTGTCGTCCTTGAGGCCGTGGCCGGTGAAATACAACAGGGTCAGGTCGTCGCGGCGCCGGTCGCGGTAGAAGTCACCGATGGCCCGGCCGACGACATGATGCGGCTCGTTGACCAGCGTGGTGACCTCGAACCCGGCGATGGCCGGGTCCCGCAGCACCGCGGCGAGCCCGTCCGCGTCGTGCGCCGGCGCGGTCAACTGCCGCAGCCCGGTGTCCTGGTAGTCGTAAGTGGCGATCAGCAGCGCCAGTCGACGTCCCATGGCTAACTGCCCGCGTGACGACGGATGTAAGCGTCAATCAGGTCGTGCCGCTCGGCGGCGGACGCCCGCTCCAGCTCGATCGTGTCACCGTCGATAGTCAACGAGACGCGATGCCGAGCGGAGGACCTCTCTAGCCAGTCGCGCACGGTCTCGACAAGGGCAGTGAACACGCCACTGGACGCGCTCAGCGCCACGACGATCGCCCCCACCATGACCGCATCGCTGCCCTTCGCACGATAGGGAGCCGTGCCGCCGGGCGCGGGATGGACCGATTCAATGTCCAGTTCGGCGATCTCGGCCCGCAACCGGCGTGTCAGCCGCTCGCCCGCTTCCGGGTCCATTTCGGGGTCGGGCGCCAGGAGAAGCAGCACATCGAGCATGCTGTCTGCCCGGCCCACCGTGTAGTCGCGTCTGAGCACAGCGTCGTCCCGCATCCCATCCCCCCGCCAGCGAGTTGTCGCGAAGCCGCTCCCCACAGTGTGGCGGCATGTGGCTGCCGACGACAGCCTGTCGGGACAAACCGCCCTTGGCGGGGCAGGGCAGCTACACCGCCATGTACTCGCGGAGCTTGCCGCGTATATGGGGCCGGGCATCTCCATTGCGGATGCCGAGGGTGAGCAATAGCTCGGCGATCTGAAGGTCGTCCAGGGGCCTGAGGCTGACCGGGCTCGTCGCCGGAGTCCCATGATGGCCGCCCGCCTCATCGGCTACAGGCTCGCCCTCGTGCGTGACCCTCACCCCGAAGAAGCCGGTGTTCGCCTCACCGTCGGCTGCCACACGATCTTCCTCGACATCCCACCACCAGTCCAAGACCGGCCCGGGACGCAGCCGTCCGGTTCGTCCACCCCGACGAATGCATCATCATTGCGCGATTCTCCAGATTTACCGCCGGGTCGGCGCAACCTGAAATGCCTGCTCCACCAACTCGACGACGCACGTGTCGGACTCCAGTTAGTCCGCCGACGCGGGCGCCCAGTGCTCCAGCAAGTCCCCGTACGACTGCTAGCTCCGGCAACCCGAGCCTCTTAGCCTTCGGCCCGCTGCGAGTCGGTCGAACGAGGTGACAACACTCAAGAATCCCGAAGCTTCGTCACAGAGACGCAGGCCACTCGAGAGTGGAAGAGCCCCCCTTGGGCCACGGGACCAGGGACTCGGCAGGGCTCACGGGAATTCACGGGATGTCTCTCGAACAGAACCCGAGGAGGTCATGTCTGCCTTCGCCCGTATGTCACCCGCCCTGCGCGGTCGGCTGGGCCGTGGCCCTGCGCGGTCGGCTGGGCCGTGGTACGTAGGGCGGCAAGGGATCCTCAGGCCCTGTTCCGGTGGCTCGTCCCGGCCGTGGTCGTGTTGTCCTTCGTTCCCGACTTCTTCCTTTCCGGCGACGGCGGAGGGTTCGGTGCGCCGGCCCGGTTGCTCATGCACGTGGCCGTCGCTGCGATCGCCGTGCCCGTGTACCGCCAGGTCATACCGCTGACCAGCGTCTGAGTGGGGACTTCTGACGTCGATTCAGCTTTTACGCAACGTCGCCGGGCCACCCCACGGCCGGCGTTGTACGCGCAGTCGACACGGAGGCCAAAGCCGCCGAGTCGAACGGCTGCGACGGCCGCCACCTCCGCGTTCGGGGTGCAAGACAGCGTGGTCATGAACGGGCCGGGCGGTGATCCGCGTTCCTGCGTCGTCGCCCTCGAGGTCTCGCCGCGTTCGGCCAACACGGGCGTGTTCATCCCCGGGGAGACATTGGCCTTCGGTGCGGACATGCGTTGCTCAAACTCGCCTGCTGCCTCATCGCCCACCGACAACTCGGCTCATTGTGCTAGCCGTTGTTAATGGGTTCACTCGTGTGAGTGAACACGAATTACGCAATCGTTCGCAACTCATGCCAGTTCGTGGACAGGACAGCGCGACGTATCCCACAATATGCATGGCGGGCATCACTGCTCGCGGACTTCGGAACGGGGACACCGGGCCATGCCGCAGACCATTCGGAAGTACTGGGGGCCGTTCCAGGGCCGGGTGACGCTGAATTTCAACTGGGGCGCCATCAACCACGACTCAGTGGTGATCGTAACCGCGTCGGAGTACCTGGTGAGCACGCCGCCAAGCGCCGAGCACCGCTTCATCGGCGCGGCGTCCGTCACCGTGGAGAACATCGCTCCGCACGGACCACCCTATGACCCGAACCACGGCGTCACCTTCGTGGTGAACGTTGCCTGGGGTGCGCCGCTGACTATTGTCACCGACATCACCGTTCTCGACAGCCCGCCAGTCGAGGTGGACTTCTAGCGCCAGGACGGGGATGCCACCGATGCCACAGACCATCCGGAAGTACTGGGGTGCCTTCAAAGGCCGGGTCACCCTGAACTACAACTGGGGCGCCATCGATCACGACTCGGCTGTGATCGTCACCGTGTCGGAGTACACGCCGCAGAACGTGCGCTTCATCGGTGCGGCGTCCATCACGGTGGCGAACATCGCTCCGCACGGGCCGCCCTACGACCCGAACCACGGCGTCACCTTCGTCGTGGACGTCGACTGGGGCACGCCCCTGAACATTGTCACCGATATCACGGTCCTGGATGCCAAGCCCCGTGAGACACAGACCTATGTACCCGACGTCAGCCACAACCTCGGTATGCGGATGCAGTACCAGGAGAGCAACGAATGGTGCTGGATCGCTGCAAGCACCAGCGTCAACCATTTCTACAACCCGGCGAGCACCTGGACTCAGTGCCAAGTCATGACCGAGATCGGGCATAAGATCAATGGGTTTCCAGCGAACACCGAAGCCTGCCCGACCCAGGCAGCCCTCACCGACAACCCGCCCCTCGCGAACCGCTACGCCAACCCGTATAGCAGCGACGCTCTGTATGTCCTCGACGATCCCCTCCTCGGGATCGACCGGCGCTATCTCAAGTCCGGCGGCGTGACAGATGCTCTCAAGACCGTCGGCAACTACGCCAGCTACCAGCCCGCTGGCCTGAACCTCTCGCAAATCGCCGACGAGATCAATGCCGGCCGCCCGGTCGCCGCCGATATCACCTGGAACTCCGGGGGCTCACACGTGGTCGTCATCGCCGGGGTCCAAGGCGAAGGACTGTTGATCCTCGACCCAGTCAACGGCCAGTCCCTCGTCGAGTTCGGAGCCTTCCCACTGACCTATTTCGGCGGCGCAGTCCTGGACGGCTACGCATTCACTAAAAGGTAGTGCGTGGTCCTGCCCGCCAATACCTTCCCCGCCACCTCGACCTGCGCTCCTACTTACAACGGCTGACGATGTCACCCAGTTGCTGCCCCTGGTCGACGTGATCCCGCCGGTCCGCGGCAGCGTCGGTCGCCCGCGTCGCAGACCCGACTCCCTCTTCGCCGATCGCGGCTACGACCAGGACATCTACCGAGACCAGGTCCGTGATCGCGGCATCGTGCCGGCCATCGCCCGCCGCGGCATCCGGAGTCTCAAGGACCAGCTTCCAGTCCTCGACCTGGGATACCCCTTCGCCGTCCCGTACACGCGTGGCAGCCGACCGTGCACTCCGCCCATGGCCGCCCTCTCCCGCCTCTTCCCTCGGCATAGTCCGGCGTTCACTGTGCAAGCAGCGGCACGGCACCGTAGCGCCGGCCGCGTCGCGGTCGGTGGTGCGAGCGCCCGGCAATGGCCGTGTCCCGCGAGTCAGATCCGCCCACTGCACTGCCACAGGCGGAGATGCAGTTCGGAGCGATCCGTGCATCAGCGGGCAGGGTGGTGGCAGGACGACGTCTCCAGGATCGCTCTGTAACTCTGGCGACCGGGGCCCTCGCCTGCCTGACGGCCTGGACGCATCTGGCCCCGGCCGGCCCGTTCTTCGCTGCGAAGGGTGCCGTACGCGGTCGGCGGTCCCTGCGCCGAGCGGGACCGTCCCACGGCTCAAGCCGGCCCGCCCGCCGTCTCCTGAGGCGTCGGCGCGTTCAGTGGCCGGAGAAGATCTCTCTCACCTCGCGGATCGCGTAGTAGACGAGCACGTATCCGGCAGCCGGATCGGCCCACCACCAGCCGAACGCGCTATTGAGGACCAGGCCGAGCAGGACGGCCGCGGCGAGGAAGCCGTCGATCAGCGTCACCCTGCCCTCAGTAGTCAGCACCGGATTGCCGAGCGCGGCTCCCGTGCGGGCCTTGCCGAAAGCGAGCGTGAACATCACGGCAGCAGTGATCGCCGTCCAGCCGATGCCCAGCGGCGAGGTGCGCGGGTGAAAGCCGGTGGCCAGCACCCAGGTGGACTGCACGAGCAGGTAGAGGGCCAGTGCCGCGAAGCCCGCGCCGATCAACCGCAGCGCACGACGCCGGCGAGCCTCGCCGGTGCCGGACAACTCCCAGATCACCACCGTGGAGGCGCCGATCTCGATCAGCGAGTCGAGACCGAACCCGGCGAGCGCGACCGAGCGCGCCGAGACGGCCGCCACGGCGAGGACCGCGATGCCGATCACGTTCCAGCCGAGCGTCGCGTACTCCAGCAGGAAACCCCGGCGGAGCGTAGTCGCGCGGGTGTCGTAAGGAGTGGTCACAGTTGGATTCTCCCAGGTCGGCCGACAGGCGACTTCGGGCGGCCACTACTGACTGCGGCGACATCCTCCAGCCCGTTCCCGGGAGCCGGCCGGCGAGTCAGTCGGCGGCGTCCTTGGTGAAGCAGCCGCGCCAGACTTCGAGGGAGCCTTCCGCGAGCGCGGTGGTGTAGTTGATGACGCGGGTGTAGCCGTCGTCGAGGAGCATGGGGAGTGCGGGGCCGGCGGGCAGGCCGTTCGCGAAGGTTTTGGTGATCCAGTCCTGGACCCATGTCGACTCGTTCGTCCATTCGGCCGCGGCGAGCCCCGCGTCCTTGATGCAGGCGAGGAGTGTGCCGGCGGGCACGACGAAGCTGTCGGTGCCGTCGAGCGACCAGGGCATGGGCCAGGACAGGTCGGCCTGGTGCGGTTGGCAGACTTCCCAGACGGCCAGGCGCGCACCGGGGGCGAGGCGTTCGGCGATGTGGCGGAACCAGGTGGTCTTGTCCCGCACGTTCATCTGGACGTGCATGGTGAACGCAGCGTCAAAGGCCGCATCGGGCTGAAAGTCGGCGATGTCCCCCGCGTGGAACTGGACGATGTCGCCGAGTCCGGCCCTGGCGGTGAGGTCGCGTGCGGCGTCGACATAGGCCGGGGTGATGTCGAGGCCAACGACGCGGTGGCCGGTGCGGCGGGCGATCTGGCGTGCGGGGCCGCCGAATCCGGAGCCGACGTCCAGGACGACGTCACCGTGCGCGAGGGCGAGGGTGGGGATGAGCCGTTCGACGGCGTCGGCGCCGCCGATGTGGAACTGGTCGAGGTTGTCCAGGGCTCCATCGGCGGAGGCGTCGAGATCGTGACGGTCGCTCAGGAGTCGGTCGATGGTCTGGTCGACGGCGGTTTCTCCGTAGGTCATGACACCGGGTCCTTTCGGTCGCTGGTGGTGTCGGCCAACTCGGCCGGTAGGCGTGCCGGTTCGGGCTGCTGCGGGGGCTGGGCGGGGAGGAAGACGCCGGCGAGCAGCGCACCGGCGACCGCGACGACTCCGGCCACGATGCACCCGACGCTGAGGCCGTGGTCGAAGGCGCCGATCGCGGCCTGCCGTACGACTTCGGCCGCGGCGGACTGCCCCTGGGCGGCGAGCTGGCCGGAGACGCCGAACGCCGCCCCGACGGACTGATGGGCGAGGTCCGTCAGCGCGGGGGGCAGCGCCGCCGGGAGGGCGGTGTCGAGCCGCGCGTCGTACAGCGAGGCGTACACGCTGCCGATGACTGCGACACCAAGGGTTCCGCCGAGCAGGCGGGTGGAGTCGTTGACGGCGGACCCTACGCCGGCCTGGTCTGCCGCGACCGCTCCCATGATGGACTCGGTCGCGGGCGCGGAGGTCAGGCCCATGCCCAGGCCGTAGACGACCATCTGGATGGCGATGATCCCGTAGCCGAGTGTCGGGGAGATGTCGCCGGCGACCCAGAAGTAGAAGATCGCCTGGAGGGCCAGCCCGGCCGTGACGATCGCCTTGGTGCCGACCCGGACCGCCAGCCGGGTCCCGAGGGTTGATCCGACGGCGACGGAGACCGCGACCGGCAGCAGGTGGACGCCGGTGGACAGGGGGCTGTACGTCCGGACGAACTGGAAGAACTGCGTCATCAGGAAGATGAATCCGAACAGCGTGAAGAACGCGATCGTGACCGAGGCGCTGGCGGCGCTGAAGCGCATGTCGCTGAAGAGCCGCACGTCGAGCATCGGTTCGCCGGTGCGACGCTCGCCGACGACGAACGCGACCAGCAGCAGCACGGCGCCGGCGAAGCCGGCAAGGGACGCCGGTGATGCCCAGCCCCGGTCCGGGGCCTCGATGATGGTGTAGACGAGGAGTCCCATGAAACCGCCGGAGAGGACGAGGCCCAAGAAGTCCAGGCGGTGCCGGAGCGGGTTTCGCGCCCTGGGGACGAATCGTGCCACCAGGGCGATGACGGCCAGGGACACCGGGCCGAGGGTGGAGAAGATGCTCGACCAGCTGTAGTGCTCCAGCAGGAAGCCGCCCGCGATCGGTCCCAGCGCGATGGCCAGACCGGCTGTCGCGCCCCACAGGCCGATGGACAGCGCCCGCTCTTTGCGGCTGATGAAGACGCCGGTGAGCAGGGAGAGGGTGGCCGGGAACGTCATGGCGGCCCCCAGGCCCATCACGGCCCGCGCCGCGATCAGCTCCCCCGGGGTGTTGGCGTATCCCCCGACGAAGCTGGCCACGCCGAAGACCAGCAGACCGGCCATGAGCATGCCCTTGCGGCCGAAGCGGTCGGACAGGCTCCCCGATGTCAGGAGCAGGGCGGCGAACACGAGGTTGTAGGCGTCCACAACCCATTGCAACTGGGCAGTGGAGGTGCCCAGTTCACGCGTCAGCGTCGGCAGTGCCACGTTGACCAGCGTGGTGTCGAGGTTGATCACGAACGAGGCCGCCAGGAGCGCGACGAGCACGAGTGGTTTCGACGGTGTACGAGTCATGGTGGAAGACTAGACACAGTTAGTTTATTTTTTCTACTGCTCAATTTGGAAAATAAACCATCCACAGGTTAGGGTGGGCGCATGCGGAGCTATGGCCAGTACTGTTCGATCGCCCGTGCCCTCGACGTCGTGGGGGACCGCTGGACACTGCTGATCGTCCGGGAGCTGCTAGTGCGAGGCCCGTGCCGGTTCACCGACCTGAAGAACGGGCTGCCGGGCGTCGCGACGAACCTGCTGTCAGCCCGACTCAAAGATCTTGAGACCGCCGAACTGATCACTCGCGAGGACGCACCGCCGCCAGTCGCCACGGCCCTCTACACCCTGAGCGAAACCGGCCTGGCCCTGGAGCCGGTACTGAAGGCGCTAGGGCTGTGGGGCCTGCAGTTCATGACGGACGAACGGCCGGACGACGCGTTCCGGGCGCAGTGGCTGGCCTACGCCCCGGCGTGGTTCACCACCGACGCCGATCCCGACGCTCCCCCGGCAGTCATTCAGCTGGTCGCGTCCGACGAGTTGGCCGTCATCGAGCTGGGAAGCGGTCAGATCCACACCCGGGTCGGCCGCGCCACCGACCCGGACCTCGTCCTGGACGGACCGCCCCGTGCTGTCCTCGGACTGCTCAGCGGCGTGATCGATCTCGAACGCGCCGGCCAACTCGGCCTGTCCGCCCGGGGCCGACGCGACCTGCTCAGCCGCCTCCGCCCCGTCACACAGAACGAGGTCCGTCCATGAACACTGACGCCGGCCCTTCGTTCCCCACGCCCGGACACGATGCGCCCGAGCGCGTCGGCCTGGGCGTCGCCGGCTCCGGCGTCGATGACGATGCCGACCTTCCAGTTGCCCGAGACACTCCGCGTCGGCCGCCCGATGCGCGGCTGGATCGTGGTCGCGGGCTCCTCCGTCGCGGAGGACGACGACGTGCTCGGCGAGTGGATCGACGAAGGCCGCGCCTTTGCGGCGAGCCTGCCACCCAAGTAACGATCACGGTCCGCACGGTGGCTTCCGTCGGCTCCCGGGGCGGTCCAGGGCCGACCACGAGTCACACAGTCGTCCGCCTGCCAAGCGACCGCGGTGCGGCGGTCGCCGTCGCGTGCGGTGAACCGGCATCGGCACCCGACCGCGAACGCAGATTCACACCGTAGGCGAAAGGAACGGCTTCTGACCGGTTTCAGACGCGACTGCGGCTCGTCGCCGCCCCGGTGGGGGTCGGACCCGGGTCCGGCCCCCACCGCAGGAAGATCGACGTCTGAGCCCCGCTCAACTCGACATCGCCTCCGCCTCCTCACCCTCGTGTGTCTCCTCGGCCGCCCGGGGCCCGATGTCGCGGCGGTCGAGCCAGCTCAGTACCGGAACCGTCATGACCGTGGTGACGAGGGCGACGAGGACAAGCACGGTGAACAGCTCTTCGCTGACGATGCCGGCCGCCAGCCCGATGTTCAGAGCGATCAGCTGCATCAGGCCACGGGCGTTCATCAGGGCACCGACCCGGACGGCCACCGGGCCGGGTTCGCCGCGCAGCCGGGCGGCGGCCCAGCAGCCGCCGAACTTCCCGGCCACCGCCAGGGCGACCGCAACCGCCGCGAACGCCATCACGGATGGGTCGGAGAAGACGTCGAACCGGGTGTTCAGGCCGGAGTAGGTGAAGAACATCGGCACGAACACCACCTGGGTCACGGACTGGGTGGTCCGCACCAGCCGTTCGGACGCCTCACCGCGCGGCATGGCCATCCCCACGCAGAACGCCCCGAACACGGCGTACAGGTTGATCGTGTCAGTGAACCAGGCGGCGCAGAACAACACGGCGACGATGAACAGAAGCCGGGTGTCGTCGCCGAGGCCCGGCCGGGTCACGATCCACGCCAGCAGCCGGCGTCCCAGCAGGAACAGGACGGCCACGAACAGTACGGAGCCGCCGACCGCTTTCAGGACTGGCCCCGCCTCGCCCGAGGCCGCGCTCAGCACGCCCGCGAGCAGGATCCAGGCGACGGCGTCGTCCGTGGCCCCGGAGGCCAGGGCGAGCGAGCCGAACCGTGATCCGGCCAGTCCCCGTTCGGTGATGATCCGGGCCAGCATCGGGAAGGCCGTGATCGCCAGGGCGACGCCGACGAACGCCGCCGTCACCCAGACCGAGACGCCGTCGACGAAGATGCCGACATGGCCGTGGGCCACCAGGGTCAGTCCCACCCCGAACGCCAGCGGGATCCCCACCCCGGCCGAGGAGATCGCGACGGCGGTACCGGCCAGGCCGCGCCCGGCGTGCGCCCGGAACTCGTAGCCGGCGCCGAACATCAGGGCCACCAGGCCGATCTGGCCGGCCACGTACAGCACCGGCTTAAGCTCCGGCGGGAAGACGTCGGCGGAGATCCCCGGGGCGACGAGCCCGAACAGCGAGGGGCCGAGCAACACCCCGGCGATCATCTCGCCGACCACGGGCGGCTGGCCGAAGCGGCCGGCCGCCAGGACGACCAGACGGCACGTCAGCAGAATCACGACGACGGCCAGGAAGAAGGCGGGAGCGAGCTCCACGGGAGTCATGGTCTCGGTCCTTTCAACGGCCGACGACGACGGAGGGGGCGGAGCCGCCGGACGAAGCGGCGAAGTAGTTCCGGCACAGGCCCTGGCGTCGGGCGTCCCACACCATGTAGCTGCCGAGCACGAGTTGGGTGAGGCTGCGCGGGACGGCCGCCCAGCGGTCGGCCAGCCGCATCGCCGCGAGCCGGATCCGCCGACGGACGGGACTCCAGGAACCTCCGGTACGCGGGACGAGCAGGCAGGGACCGCGGCTGGGCAGCGACCGGGTGTGCTCCGCCGAGGACTCCAGCCGGAACCGCCGCAGCGTCGCCTCGGCCGCGACCCGCATGGTGAGGACGGCGAAACCGCGCGCCGGACAGGGGCGGTTGGCGGTCACGCCGAACGGGATGGAGGCGGACGGTCTGGTGTCCGGGTTCAGCCAGCGGTCCGGGTCGAAGGGGTCGCCTCCGGACCCCTGGTATTCGGGGTAGTCGAACAGCAGGACCGAACCGGCCGGGATGGGCTCCCGTCCGTCCCGGGGGATCTCCCCCGAGGTGATCCGGTGGGCCACGCCGAAGAGCGGGAAGTGCTGCAGAGTCTCGTTGACGACCCGGTCGAGGAAGTCCGGGTCCTCCTCGCCACCCGCCAGACGGTCCTGCACCGGCAGGTGTGTGGCGAGGGCCAGCAGCAGATGGGCCATCGCCTCCGACATCTGCACGACCGCGGTGTTGAAGAACGTGCCCTGCAGGTAGTACGCCTGCTCCCGCTCGGAGAGCGAGGACGGCAGCGGCACGGGCGGCGGGTCGTGCGCGAGCCGGTCCCGCAGGTGGGCGGTGAGGCGGGCCCGGCGGTCCATGTGCCGCAGGCCGGTGCACTTCAGGGCGGTGACCACGTCGTCCGCGTTGCCGGTGATCAGGTCCCGGACGTGCCGCGGGCAGGGTGCGCGGAAGACCACCTCGTAGTAGATCTCGGCCCAGACGGGCATCATCAGGTCGCGCAGTCTGACCCGGTGCACGCGCGCGTGGCCGTCGAGTTCGTCGAGCACCCGGCGGGTGCAGCGACCGACCAGCTCCGTCCACTGGTCCCGGGACAGCCCGGCCAGGATCTGACGGGTGGTGCGGGCCACGTCGTCGTAGCGCGGTCCTGGCTCCAGGTGCTCCTGGTGCACCTCCGGGCCGGGCGAGAGCCAGTACCAGAACAGGTCGGACAGTGCGGCGCCCCGGCTGCGGCCGTTGGCCGCCGGATGCCCGTACACCCTCTTGAACTCCGCGGCGGGAACCTCCCGGCCGGGCGCTCGGATGCCCTCCTCACCGCCGACCCGGGCGAAGATGCGTACGCGCAGCGCGACAACCGACCTGGGCAGCCAGTACGGCAGACCGGCCACCAGGGCCACGGCCGCGCCCGTGACGAGCCATCCGGCGGTGGTCATGCGACCACCCCACCGAATCGCCGGTCCGCCCCCGGCCTCACGCCGGGACCCGGTACCGGATCCCACGTGGGCACCCGGACCAGATCGGGCGTCAGGTCGGCGAGCCCGGACGCCCCGCACAAGGCCAGGCTGTCATCGAGTTCGTCGCGCAACAGCTCAAGGAGATGTCGTACCCCCTTCTCGCCGCCCTCGGCCAGCGCCCACATCACGGGCCGGCCGATACCCACCGCGGACGCGCCGAGCGCCAGCGCCTTGACCACGTCGGTACCGCGCCGCACGCCTCCGTCGAGCACGACCGGGATGCGGCCCTCGATCGCGGCGAGGATCTCGGGCAGGAGTTCCAACGTAGCGGGGACGGTGTCGAGTTGGCGTCCGCCGTGGTTCGACAGCAGTAGCCCGTCGACGCCGTGGCGGACCGCGAGCCGGGCATCCTCGGGATGCAGTACGCCCTTGAGCAGGATGGGCAGCGCGGTGATACGGCGCAGCCAGTCGACGTGCTCCCAGTTCAGCTCCGGGGACATGGCGATCTGGCGTACGTGGCCGCGCTCGCCGTCGCGCAGGTCCACCAGGTTCTCGCAGCGCAGGCCGGGCGGCAGGTCGTGGAAGCCGTTGCGCCGGTTGCGTTCGCCCGCGCCCAGCACCGGGGAGTCGACGGTGACCACCAGGGCGGTGCATCCGGCGTCGGTGGCCCGCCGTACCAGCGCCTCGGTGATCTCCAGATCGGGCTGGATGTAGAGCTGGAACCACAGCGGCACGCCGTCACCGGCCGCGCGGGCCGCGTCGGCGACCTCGCCCACCGCCACCGTGGACGCCATGGACGCGATCATGATGGCGCCGGCCGCGGCCGCGGCCCGCGCGGTCGCCACCTCCCCCTCCGGATGGACCAGTTTGTGGAAGGCGGTCGGGGACAGCAGGATCGGCAGGCTCGCCCGGCTGCCGAGCAGGGTGATGCCCAGCTCTCGTACCGCACTGCCCCGCAGTACCCGCGGCAGCAGCTGCAGCCGCCCGAACGCCGCCTCGTTGGCCCGTACGGTGATCTCGTCCCGCGCTCCGCCGGCGATGAAGTCGGCATACACGGGGTCCAGTTCGGCGCGCGCCGCGGCCTCGAAGTCATGGACGGTGTACTGCACCGCGCTCACCGCCCCGCGGGGCTCGGCCGGCGGTCCAGCTCGCGGGCGAAGAACTCGGCCAGCGGGGCATGGTGGACCTCAGGGTGGTCCCAGTGGTTCTCCAGGTTCTCGGCCATGTGGTGGGTGCCGAGGAGCCGGCCGTCGCGGTGGTGGCGGATCACCGGGTGGAGGTACGCCGCGTCGAAGGCGTCGTCGACCGAGTTCTGGGCGGTGCGGCGCACGGTGATGTCGAAGGGGTCGACCTTGTCGTGGTCGGGGCCGTACTCCAGGGTGACCGTGAAGTAATCGCCGCCGTCGGCGAGTTGGCGTTCGTGGGCGTGGGCGACCGGCATCTCCTCGTGATAGCGGGCCGGTTCGCCGGGTGGCGTGACGATCAGGTCGCCGAGGACACCGAACTGCTGCCAGAGGGCAGAGCTGCGGTTGACGCGGGCCACCACCGCGTCCGCCAGTGCGCCCGGGTCGCTCTCCGACTGCCGGTGGGGCCAGGGCCGTTCGTGATGGCGTTCGTCGAGGATGCGGCTCAGGGCGCGGACGGCGTACCGGAAGCCGTGGATGAAGCCGCCGGTGGACTTCTTGAAGTCGCGCTGCTGCATGAGCGTTCCGGCGAAGTAGAGACCCGGCACGTTCACCGACTCGTACGCCGGGGAGAGGGCGGCGAAGCGGTCGTCGATGACGAGGGCGGGGCGGCACTCCGGGTCGAACACCGAGGCGTCGAAGCGGAATCCGGTGCAGACGATCACCCGGTCGTAGCGCAGTTCCTTCACGACCTCGTCGGCCCGGGAGAAGCTGAAGCGGACCCGGTACCCGCCGTCGCCGGGGTCCTTCTCCACGGACAGCACGTGACCGTCCAACAGGGCGTTCTGCGACTTGAGTTGGTAGGTGTCGAGGAAGTTGTTGTTGACCGCGCGGAGATGGCCGACGTAGTGGCTGTTCCAGGCCATCCGGACGGAGTGCGGGCCGGCGACATGGATGACCGCGGCCGTCTCGACAAGGTTGTCAGCGGTCTCCAGGGCGGAGTTGCCCTTGCCGATGATCAGGACACGCCGGTCGGTGAAGTCCTCGGGGTCCACGGAGACGGCGGAGTAGTCCTCGGCGGTCTCGATGCCGGGAATGTCGGGGGTGTTGGGCCGGGTCAGTCCGGTGGCCACGACCAGTCGGCGGGCGCGGTGTTCACAGCCGTGCTGATCGGTGGCGGTGAAGCCGTCCTCGTCGCGCCGGATCCGCTCCGCCCGGGTGCCGTAGGCGATGTCCAGCTTGAACGCCTCGGCGAAGTCGGCGAGATAACGGACCAGATCGTCGGCGTGCGGGAAGTAGCGCCTGCTGTAGCGGCTGAAGAGCAACTGCGGGTCCGGGGACAGCAGGGAGTTCCAGTCCATCCGGAGGTTGAGCTCGGGATCATCGGTGCCGTTGTACACCTTGTTGATCGAGATCAGCTTGCGGTGGCGGGGGAAGGCGCGGAAGAAGGTGCCGGGAGCGTGGCCACTCTCCAGGATCCGATAGCCGTGCCCTGCCGCCTGGAGTAACTGCCCGAGTTGGAGCCCGGCGGGACCGGCACCGACGACAAGGTAATCAAGAGGCTCGCTGTGCATGGGGGGCATGGATCTCTCCTTGTGCTCCGGGCTGCTTCGGGATGCTTCGGGATGCTTCGGGCGAAGACATGCCTGGAGGCTGGTGGGGGGTGCGAAATGGGAGAGTGCGGTTGCGCGTAGCGGCCGGGCGCTGTCGTAGGAGGAGAGTCCCTGGACATGGGCCCACCGACAGTCTCGGCTGAAGCGGTCCGGTCGGCAGGCCCGAACTGCGATGCTTCACAGGCGTGGGGCGCGGTCCGGAAGGCAGTCGCAGCGAGTGGCACCTGGGGGTGGCGCATCCGGGCATTCCGTCAGGGACATGGCTGACCCCTCCGTCGGATTTCTCTGTGAAATCTCAATGAGCACGCTAGTGACGAGTGACAGCCAGGGGCAACAACACCGCAGGGATGACAGGAATTCGACAGGTGCCACCCCGCGCGCTCCGAGGGTCAGGCAACCGTCCGCGCCGCGAGCGACTGCAACGCCCCGGTCACGGTCCGCTTCGGAGCGGGTGCATCGGCCCTCGGCGAGATTCCAGCCGTCGGCGAGGGCGTCGACCAGACGGCGGGGAAAGAAGTGCACGGCGAAGCCGTCGTGTTCGAAGATGTCGTCGCCGTGCGCGATTCCGGCACCGTAGTGGGCGTCATCGGTGTGCCGGACGGTGTAGACGAGCACCCCGCCCGGTCGCAGGACGCGGCGGACCTCGCCGACCAGGGCGTGGATCTCCTCTGTCGACAGGGCCATGCACAGCAGCATGTGCGCGAACACCGCGTCCACGCAGGCGTCGGCCAACGGCAGCGGGTCGCGCACGTCGTGCACGACGGTGGTCACCAGCTCGGCCACACCTTGGACGGCAGGGGCGGAGGGCTTCTCCCCGTACATGCCCGGGTGTGCGGTGTAGGTGTGCTGCCAGTGCTGCCGCTGGGTCTCGGCCAGTTCCTGTGCGTCGTCGCTCACGGCGGTTCGCTCCCCTTGCCACGACAGGTTCCGCATTCACCCGCCAGCCTGGAGTGCCTCTGCCAGGGCCTGCCTCATCCGATCGACCGCGGGTGCCCCGGCCAGGCACTGACCACGTACTTCCTGTTCCTGGAGCTGCGGCGCAGGTCGAGCTTCACCGGATGACCGGCCGGGTGGTCGAGTGCCCGATCGACGAGAAGAACCGGGCGCGCCGAGCCAAGGACGCCCAGCTCCGGATGCCACCACGCTGCTGCGGGCGCTGCTCGTGCTGACCAACACCGAAGTCGCCCGCTGACAGCCGGTCTCGGGAGCAAGCGGCCGCCCGCGACCAGCCCGAGTACGAGTTCAGCGACTCACACCAGCCTCGATGACCTGCGAGTTCGAAGTTGGAGGAGGCGAAGTGAGCGACTTCCGTGACCTCGCTCACTGGTTGTCGTACTCGTCATGGCGCCGCCACCAGAAACCGTTTTCGTTGCGGCCGAGGGGGGCGCGGTCGAGCCACTGGTACATGCCCCACAGGCCGTCCAGGCCGCGGGAGTACGACGAGTAGGTGTGGTAGACGGCGTCGTCCTGCAGGGCGAACGCGCTCATGCCGGGGCCTTCTCGCCGGTACGTCTGCCAGTCCGTGTCTACGATCGACTGGGTGTAGGCGTCGCGGGAGCCCTTCTCGTCGGCCGTCGCCGGCCGCAAGTCCTGCTCACCGAAGTTGTACGCGACGGCTCCCGCTTCCCACTCCTGCTCGGTGTGTGCCACCCCGAAGTCGAAGTTGAAGTCGCTGCCGTAGGACGACGCCCACGGGAAGCTCCAGCCCATCCGCTGCCGGTACGCCTGGAGCTTGGCGAGCGGGGCCCGTGACACCGCCCAGAACGCGACGTCGTGGTGGTCGAGATGGACCACGGAGCCGTCGAAGCCGTCGGCGATCGCCGAGCAGGACGGGCATCCGGCGGTGTACTCGGGCCCGAACATGAAATGGTAGACGAGCAGCTGCGAGTGTCCCTGGAACAGGTCGGCGAGTGACACTGCGCCCTCGCCGGTCTCGAAGCGGTAGTCCTTGTCCACCCGGACCCAGGGCAGCTCCTGCCGTTGCCGGGCCAGCTCGTCACCGCGCCGGGTCAGCTCCTTCTCTGCCTTGAGCAGTTCCAGCCGCGCGGCCAGCCATTCCCCGCGTGTCCCCGTCTTATGAGTCGCCATCGTCTGTCCCCTTGTCTTGTTTCCTGTTTCTTTTCGATGTACTTGTCTTGCTTTCCTGACATCACATCGGTGGTGGTGCGAGCCCCGGGACCAGGAAGGGTGCGACGACGATCACCAGTCCGAGCCCGGTGATCGCCACGGCCACCGGAACGTCGATCGCGCTCTTCGCGGGCAGCAGCTTCTGGGCGCACATGAGGACGGCGACCAC
>NZ_JBHXLU010000045.1:0-89581 GCF_042720695.1 Streptomyces sp. NPDC058457
GCTGACGGGACGCCGTCATAATGCGGGGGTGACTCACCCCTCCCCCCACACCAACTCCCCTTCCGAAGAACGCCGTACGGTCGTCGTCGTGGGCGCCGGGCCCGCGGGGCTGACCGTCGGCAACATCCTGCGGGCCGCCGATGTCGACTGTGTGGTCCTGGAGACCGAGAGCAGGGAGTTCATCGAGACCCGGCCACGGGCCGGGGTCATCGAGGAATGGGCGGTGCGCGGGCTTCAACGGCGCGGCCTGGCCGACAGCCTGGTGGCCCGGGCACAGGTGCACAGCGAGTGCGAGTTCCGCTTCTCCGGCGACCGGTTCCGGTTCGACTACAGCGAACTGACGGATCATCATCACTACGTCTATCCACAGCCGTTGCTGGTGACGGACCTGGTACGGGAGTACGCCGACGTACGCGGCGGGGACATCAGGTTCGGGGTGCGGGACGTCACCCTGCACGGCCTGGAGACGGACCGGCCCGCCGTGTCGTACCTCGACCCCGCCACCGGCGAACGACACCTCCTGCACTGCGAGTTCGTGGCGGGCTGCGACGGTGCGCGCGGGGTGACCCGGGACGCGATACCGGACGGGCGGGTACGGATCGCCCGGCAGGACTACGGCATAGCGTGGCTGGCCCTGCTCGCCGAGGCGCCGCCGTCCTCGGACTGCGTGGTGTTCGGCGTCCATCCGAACGGTTTCGCCGGGCACATGGCGCGCAGCCCCGAGATCACCCGCTACTACCTGCAGTGCCCGCCGGGCGACGATCCGGAGAACTGGTCGCACGACCGGATCTGGGACGAGCTGCGCGAACGCCTCGGCGCGGCCGGGGCGCCGCCGCTCAACGAGGGGCCGCTGATCGAGAAGCGCGTGCTGGACATGCACGACTACGTGGTCGAACCGCTGGTGTACGGCCGCCTCTTCCTCGCCGGTGACGCCGGTCACCTGACCGCGCCGATCGCCGCCAAGGGCATGAACCTCGCCCTGCACGACGCCTTCCTGCTGGGCGACGCGCTCGCCGCACACGCCACGAAGGACGACGACACCGGCCTGGAGGGCTACTCCCACGCCTGTCTGCGCCGGGTCTGGGACTACCAGGAGTTCTCGCGGTTCCTGTCCGGCATCTACCACGGCACGGCCTCCGGCGATCCGTTCCTCGCGGGCACCAGCCTGGCCCGGCTGCGCAGGCTGTTCACCTCGCGCGCGGCGGCGACGGCGTTCGCCGAGCAGTACCTCGGTTCGGCCGCGGCCTTCTGAGCGCCGATCAGGCGGCCACGGCAACCGGGGTACCGGCCCGGGCCGTGAACAGCGCCGTACCGGCGAGGGCGAGCAGGGTGGCCGGCGGCGCGGGCACGTGCCCCATCGCCTCGGTGGAGAGCGGGGCGATCATGCAGCCGGTGCCGAGGCCCATGAACATCAGCGGCACGGTGAAGACCGGCGCCGAGGCCGAGCCCTGTGCGAGCAGGATCACCGTAAGCAGACCGGCGCAGAAGGACAGCAGTCCGGCCAGCAGTACCCGGCGGCCGCCGATCCGGTCGCCGAGGCGTCCGGCGAACGGGGAGACGAGGAGGGAGACCAGCGGGGAGGGCGCCCACACCGCACTGGCCGCCGTGAACACCGCGACGCCGGCCGCGAACAGCGTCCGCCGCCCCCTCATGTCACCGAGCCGGGCGGCCGTCACCAGCAGCGCGGCCAGGACGAGCGTGTCACCGCCGACGGTCCACATGACCTGGTCGAGCCCGGTGTGCAGGTCGCTCGTGGTCGCCGAGCAGGGCGAGGACCTCGGCGGCCGGCGCGAACGGGCTCCTCGCCGGGGGTGCGCGGATGCGCATGATGCGCAGGTGATAGGTGCATGCGTGCGCTCATACGCACATAATGGCGTCGTGGGCGTCGGATGTCCACGTCCCGCGCACCGGAGAGGGGAGCCGCATGAGCGACCGGCACCACCACGAACACGCGACCGCGGACGACCGCCACCCCCACGAACACACCCACACCCCCGACCGGCACGGCGAGCCCGCTCACGGCCATGCCCATGCCCATGCCGATGCCCATGTCCATGCCGATGCCCATGAACACGGCCACGGCCACGACCACCACGGCCACCCGGACTCCAAGTCCCACTCCCACCCCGCGTCCGCCGGCCTCCGCCACCGCCTCACCCACCTCCTGACGCCCCACTCCCACGAGACGGCGGACAAGCTCGACCCCGCGCTGGAGTCCTCGGCACGGGGCATGCGTGCGCTCTGGGTCTCACTGGCCGTGCTCGGCGCCACGGCGCTCGTGCAGGCGGTCGTGGTGGTCCTGTCCGGCTCCGTCGCCCTGCTCGGGGACACCGTGCACAACGCGGCGGACGCACTGACCGCCGTACCGCTGGGGATCGCCTTCGTGCTCGGGCGCCGCGCGGCGAACCGCCGCTTCACCTACGGCTACGGGCGGGCCGAGGATCTCGCGGGGATCGCGATCGTGCTGACGATCACCGCGTCGGCCGCCTTCGCCGCGTGGACGGCCGTCGACCGGCTGCTGGATCCGCGCCCGGTAACACACCTCCCGGCGGTCGCGGTGGCCGCGCTCGCCGGGTTCGCCGGGAACGAGTGGGTGGCCCGGTACCGGATCCGGGTGGGCCGGGAGATCGGCTCGGCCGCGCTGGTGGCCGACGGGCTGCACGCCCGTACCGACGGATTCACCTCACTGGCCGTGCTGCTGGGGGCCGGCGGCTCGGCCCTCGGCTGGCAACTCGCCGATCCGCTGGTGGGGTTGGCGATCACCGCGGCGATCGTGCTGGTGCTGCGGGACGCGGCGCGCGAGGTGTTCCGGCGGGTGATGGACGCCGTGGACCCGGAGTTGACGGACCGGGCCGAGCGGGCGCTGCGCGAGGTGCCGGGGGTGCGTGCGGTGGGTGAGCTGCGGCTGCGGTGGATCGGGCACCGGCTGCGCGCCGAGGTGGCCGTCGTGGTCGACGGCGAGGCGACCGTACGGCAGGCCCACGCGATCACCGTCGGGGCCGAGCACGCGCTGCTGCACGCCGTACCGAGGCTGACGGCGGCCCTGGTGCACGCCGATCCGGCGCCGGCGCCGGGCCAGGCGGACCCGCATCTGGCGCTGGCGCATCACGCCGGGTCCTAGACCCCGAGCCCCTCCAGCACCACCGCGCCCGGCAGCTCGGCGAAGGCCTTCCCGGGGACGAGGAGTTTGCCGCGCCGACGGCCGCTGCCGACCAGGACGTAGGGCAGGTCGACCACGGCCGAGTCCACCAACAGCGGCCAGTCGTGCGGGAGTCCGATCGGGGTGATGCCGCCGTACTCCATGCCGGTGGCGCCGGTCGCGGTGTCCATCGACGCGAAGGAGGCCTTGCGGGCGCCGAGTTGGCGGCGCACCACGCCGTTGACGTCCACCTTGGTCGTGGACAGCACCAGACAGGCCGCCAGGGTGGTCTCGCCGCCGCGCTTGCCCGCCACCACCACGCAGTTGGCCGACCGCTCCAGCAGGTCGTGCCCGTAGTGCTCGACGAAGACCGCGGTGTCCGCCCACCGCGGGTCGGTCTCGACGTAGACGATCCGGTCGGCGGGCACTGCGCCGGTCCAGCGGCGTACGGCGTCGGCGACCGGCGTGGTCAGCTCGTCGAGGCAGTCGGGGGCGGGGACGGCGGTGTCGAAGTCTCCGATGGGTGCGCGCATGTCCGCACGCTAACAGCCCGGTCCGGGAGGCTCAGGACACGGGCGGCACGGAGACCGTCATCACCATCACCATCGGCACGTCCCCGGTGTTGCCGTACACATGGGCCGTGTTGGCCTCGAAGGAGGCGCTGGCACCCGTCGGCACGCGGTACTCGGTCCCGTCGACGGTGAGGGTGAGTTCACCGGCGGTGACATGGACGATCTCCACCGTGCCGGTCGGGTGGGGTTCCGACGGGCTGCTCTCACCCGGCATCAGGTGCCAGTCCCACATCTCCAGCGGGCCGGGCGCCTCGGTGCCGGCGAGAAGCCGGTTGAAGCTGCCGGCCTCGGTGTGCCACAGCCGTACGGCCTTGTCGGCGGGGATGATCTGGACCTTCGGGCCCTGTTCGTAGTCGAGCAGGGTCGTGATGCTGATGCCGAGCGCGTCACCGATCTTGACGACCGTGCCGATGCTCGGGTTGGTGCGGGCCTGCTCGATCTGGATCAGCATGCCGCGGCTGACCCCGGCCCGGGCCGCGAGCACGTCCAGGGTGAAGCCGCGCACCGCCCGCCAGTGCTTGACGTTGCGGGCCAGGGACTGGGTCAGCAGGTCGAGGTCCGACACGTTCCGTCCATCGTGGAGAGCAATGTGAAGAGCATTGCGGAGGTCATTGCGGAGAGCATCGTGGTCCAATATTTTGGATGACACAGTTCACCTTGATGAACTACGGTGGGGTGCACCTGATCGTTCACCGAACTGTACTGCGAGGCGGGTCGTGACAGCATTCTTCGCCCTGACCACCAGTCTCCTGTGGGGACTGGCCGACTTCGGCGGCGGGCTGCTCACGCGACGCGCCCCGGCGCTCACGGTGGTCGTCGTGTCGCAGGGCCTGGCGGCGGCGGTCCTGGGCGTGATCGTGGTCGCCACCGGCGGCTGGGGCGAGGCCGGGCCGCGGCTGTGGTTCGCGGTCGCGGCGGGCCTGGTCGGTCCGGTCGCGCTGTTCTCCTTCTACAAGGCCCTGGCGCTCGGCCCGATGGGGGTGGTCTCCCCGCTGGCCACGCTGAGCGTCGCCGTCCCGGTCGGGGTCGGGCTGTTCCTCGGCGAACGCCCGGGGCTGCTCCAGGTCGCGGGCATCGCGGTCGCCGTCACCGGAGTCGTCCTGGCCGGCGGACCGCAACTGCGCGGCGCACCCGTCCAGCGCCGGACGATCCTGCTCACCCTGGTCGCGGCGGCCGGCTTCGGCACCGTGTTCGCACTGATCACGGAGGCGTCCACCACGGTCACCGGGCTCTTCCTGGCCCTCTTCGTGCAGCGGCTGACCAGTGTCGCGACCGGCGGCGCCGCCCTGTGGCTGTCCGTGCGGCGGGGCGCGCCCGCGCTGCCGGAGGGCGGCTTCGCCCTCTCCGCACTCCCGGCGCTGGGCTTCGTCGGTCTCGCCGACGTCGCGGCCAACGGCACGTACTCGGTCGCCGCCCAGCACGGCCCGATCACCGTCGCCGCGGTGCTCGCCTCGCTCTACCCGGTGGTCACCGCGCTCGCGGCCCGCGGCTTCCTCAGCGAACGGCTGCGCGCGATCCAGGCGGCGGGCGCCGGGCTGGCGCTGGTGGGGACACTACTGCTGGCCACCGGCTGAACCGGCGGCCGACGGCCCGGCCGGTGGCTGCTCAGCTCTCGGTCTCCAGTGCGGCGAGCCGCGCCACGTCCTCCTCGTCCAGCTCCGCGAGCGCGCGCAGCTGCTCCGGTGTGGTGCCCGCCGGGATCGGCACCGGCGGGGGTGTGCGCAGCGGCGGCTGCCAGCCGGTCTCGGGCGTCCATCGGCGTACGACCCGGGCGGGCGCGCCGGCCACCACGGCGTGGTCGGGCACCGCACCCCGGACCACCGCGCCGGCGGCCACCACCACGTTCCGGCCGATCCGCGCGCCCGGCAGGATCACCGCGCCGGTGCCGATCCAGCAGCCCGGGCCGATCTCCACGGGCTCCATGCGGGGCCACTGCCTGCCGATGGGCTCGTGCGGGTCGTCGTAGGAGTGGTTGGTGGAGGTGACGTAGACGTACGGGCCGAAGTAGCAGTCGCTGCCGATGGTGACCGTCGTGTCCGCGATGACGTGGCTGCCGCGGCCGAGGACCACCCCGTCGCCGATGCGCAGGATCGGGTCGGGGCCGAGGTCGAGGTCGGGCATCAGGCCCGCGGTGAGGGTGACCTGTTCGCCGACGATGCAGTGCGAGCCGAGGTGGATCCACGGTTCACCGAAGACCGTGCCGAGCGGGAAGGCGAGGCGGGTGGCTTCGCCGAGGGCGCCGAATCGGAAACGGCCGGGGTGGTCGGCCGTGACGGATCCCGTGCGCTGCGCCCAGGCCCAGGCCGCGTGCACTGCGCGTTGGGCGAGGTGGCGGCGCCAGGACGAGAACGTGTTCTTGGGCTTCGGCACGCAGTCACGCTACTCAGCGGGCGCCGACTTAAAGAGGGTGGGCTGCTGTGATCTTCGCCCCAAGCGGTGGCGTAGGTTTCCGGGGAATCGATGACGACGGGAGACGGTGATGACTCAGCAGGCTCTGATCGTGGGGATCGGGGGGCGCGAGCCGAAGGTCGAGGCCGACGTGTTCGTGGCGCCGACGGCCTCGGTGATCGGGGACGTGACGCTGCGGGCCGGGGCCAGTGTCTGGTACGGCGCGGTGGTGCGGGGGGACGTGGAGAAGATCGTCGTGGGGGCGCAGGCGAACGTCCAGGACAATGTGACATTGCACGCGGATCCGGGGTTTCCCGTGACCGTCGGGGAACGGGTGTCGATCGGACACAACGCGGTCGTACATGGGGCGACCGTGGAGGACGACTGCCTGATCGGGATGGGGGCGACCGTGCTGAACGGCGCCGTGATCGGGGCGGGGTCGTTGGTTGCGGCGCAGGCTCTGGTGCCGCAGGGGATGGTGGTGCCGCCGGGGTCGTTGGTGGCGGGGGTGCCGGCCAAAGTGCGGCGCGAGCTCAGCCAAGAAGAGCGGGAGGGGGTGACCCTTAACGGGACCTTCTATGCGGAGTTGGCCAAGGCGCATCGCGGGGTGCACGAGTAGGTCGTCGGGCGAGTGCGGCGGAGTGGGGGCTGATCGCGCCCACGCGGCGGAGCCGCAAATTGATACAGCCCCGCGCCCCTAAAGATATTTACTCGCCGGCGTTTACCGGTTCGGCTTCCTTCTGAGTGACCTGGACCTTCTTCGCCTTGCGGCGGACGATCAGCATCGAGGCCAGGCCGAAGAGGACCGCTGCCGCCAGGCCCACGTACGAGAACCGCTTCAGCCAGTCCTCCGCGACGATGCCGACGTAGTAGACGACCGCCGTCGTGCCGCCCGCCCAGCAGATGCCGCCGAGGAGGTTGGCGGTCAGGAACTTCCAGTAGGGCATCTGGAGGACGCCGGCCAGCGGGCCCGCGAAGATACGGAGGAGGGCGATGAAGCGGCCGACGAAGACCGCCCACATGCCCCACTTCTCGAAGGAGCGCTCGGCGGTGGCGACGTGGCCCTCGCTGAAGTGGCTCGGGAACTTCTTCCCCAGCCAGGCCAGCAGGGGGCGGCCGCCCTTGCGGCCGATTGCGTAGCCGATGGAGTCGCCGATGACCGCGCCCGCGGTCGCGCAGGCGCCGAGGACGAACGGGTTGACGCCCGAGTGCTGGGAGGAGAGCAGCGCGGCGGAGACCAGGACGATCTCGCCCGGCAGCGGGATGCCCAGGCTCTCCAGCCCGATGACCAGCGCCACCACGGCGTAGACGGCGACCGCCGGTACCGAGTCGAGCCATTCCTGGACGTGCACGGCCGGATCCTCCCCTGTCGTGTGCTCCTTCCCCAGGAAGGCTACCGGGTCGCCGGGGTACGGCAGCGCCCGTGGCACCCACCCGCCCTCCCGCCTTCGGTTTTCGGACATCCGGGTGTCATTCGGAACGGGAAGGCTCCCCGCGGTCCCGCTCGCCCACGGCTCCCCACCGTGAGCACCCCCGTGGAAGGACAACGTCCCCGTGTCCTCTCTGTCCTCGCTCCGCTCCGACGCTCCCGTGCGTCCGCTGCCGACCCCCTCGATGGCGGGCCGGCCGCTCCGGCTGGCCCTGTGCCTGTCCCCGCTGCTCATCGCCGCGGTCTGGGGGCTGACCAACCAGTCGCTGCTGTACGAGGGCGTCACCCGGCTCGCCCGCGCCGAACCGGCGTGGCTGCTGGCCGCGGGCGGTTTCACCTGCCTGACCTGGGTGGTGGCCTCCTGCATGCGGCAGGGTGCCGTGCCCGACCGGCTGCCGCCGGGGCTGCTGCTGGCCTCCCAGTTCGCCGCCGGCGCCGCCAACCACGCGCTGCCCGCCGGACTGGGCGCGCACGCCGTCACCGTCCGCTTCCTGCGCACCCGCGGCGTCCCCCTGGAGCGGGCCACCTCCTCGATCGCGCTGTACTCGGTGGCCAAGTCGGGCGCGAAGACGGTCGTGCTGATCGGGTTCCTGCTCTCCTCGTCCGCCTGGCGGCGGCTGGGCGAGCTGGTCCCGGACGGCGTGGTGCTGATCCCGGTCGCCGCGGTGCTCACTCTGGTGGGCGTGGCGACGGCCGTCGTACGACCGCTGCGGCGGCCGGTCACCGGGCTGGTGCGCACCGCGCTCACCGACGCCCGCACGGTTCACGCGCAACCCTCCCGGGTGCTGGCCCTGTGGGGCGGGGCCACGGCGATGCCGCTGGTGCAGGCGAGTGTGCTGGCCTGCACCGGGGAGGCGCTCGGGCTCGGGCTGTCGTGGGGCACCGTGATCTTCGCGTACCTGGCGGCGGGCACGGCGGGGGGCGCCGTGCCGGTGCCCGGCGGGGTCGCGGTGGACGCGGCGCTGGTGATCACGCTGGTCGCGTTCGGCTCCCCGGTCGCGGTGGCCACCGCGACCGTGATCGGCTACCGCGTCCTGACCGACTGGGTGCCGCTGCTGCCGGGCGCCCTGGTGCTGTCGGCGATGATCCGCGCGAAGGCGCTGTGAGCCGTCCTCAGTCGCGGCGGGCCACGATCCGGTAGGCGTTGGAGACGCGGAGCCGGTGCGAGCGCGGCCGTACGGCGAAGCGGTCCAGGAGGGTGCCGGCGATCAGGGCCGGGATGCCCGCGAGGAGCAGGGCGGCGCGCAGGGTCTTCTGGAGTGCGCCGGGCGGTGTCGGCAGCCAGGGGGCGTCCTCGCGCGGGGCGGTGTGGTCCAGGGCGAGCCAGACGGCGGCCAGCAGGTCGACGGGGTCGTGGGCCTCGGCGTGCTGTTCGGCGACGACCGTGAAGCCCAGGTCGGCAAGGCGTGCGCGGAGGTTGGCGACCGGGATGAAGTGCAGGTGCTGCGGCTGGAGCCAGGGCAGCCACCAGCGGCCCAGCAGCCGGGCGTAGCGGCTCTCGGGGTCGGGGACCTCGATGAGGAGGTGGCCGCCGGGGCGTACCGTCTCGTGGGCGGCGCGCAGTTCGCGGTCGGGGTCGGTGCTGTGTTCCAGGTAGTGGAACATGCTGACGACGTCGTAGCGGGCGGTGAGGTCGGAGGCCAGGTCGGGGAAGGCGCCGTGGTAGGCGCGCTCCACGCGGCCCTCGCGGGCGGCGAGTTCGACGCCGTCGGTGAAGTCGAGGCCGTCGAAGGCGGTGCCGGGCAGTACCTCGCGGGCGGCCTCGCAGAAGTGGCCGTGGCCGGTGCCGACGTCGAGCCAGTTCTTGGGGGTCGGGTCGTGCGGGACCATGGACCGGGCGCGGCCCTGGTACATCTTGGTGCGGCCGCCGAAGGTGCCGCTCATCTTCTGCTCGCCGAGGCCGTCGTAGAAGTCCCGGTAGTAGAACTCCAGGCCGGTGTCGTTCAGGCGCGGGTTCTGGAAGGTGTGGCCGCAGTCCTGGCAGCGGTCGAGGACGAAGGCGCCGGGCTTGTGCTGGAGCAGGTCGGTGGTGCGCAGCCGGGTGGTCAGCCGGTCCGAGTCGCACCAGGGGCAGGTGGTGCGCCGGGGTTCGAAGAAGCGGTCGGTGCCCTCGGCGAGGTCCTTCTGATAGGCGGAGCGCAGCGCCTCGATCTCACTCTGCTTGCTCATCGGCTCTCCTTGGGTGCGGGTCGGCTGCGAGGCGTTCGAGGTGGGTCGCGGCGGCCGGCGCACCGCCGGCCGCGCGGAACGCGGTGCGGATCCGGGCGGCTGCCGTGCGCGGACCGGGTTCGTACAGGACGGTGTCGAGGGCCTCGCCCAGCCGTGGGGCGGTGACCCGGCCGAACCTGACCCGGACGCCCGCGCCGGCGTCGACGACCTGTCCGGCGATCACCGGTTGGTCGTCGCGGATGGGGGCGACGACCAGCGGGACACCGTGCCACAGGGCCTCGCACACGGTGTTGTGCCCGGCGTGGCAGACGACCGCGTCGACCCGCTCCAGGAGCGGGAGTTGGGGCAGGGAGGGCAGGATCAGGACGTCCTTGTCATCGAACGCGGGGGGCAGGGTGGAGCCCGGGTCGGCCACCAACGCCTGTACCCGGTGGGCCCGTTCGCGTACGGCGGCCACGCACTCGGCGAGGAACCGCCCGCCCACGTCCGCGTTGGCGGTGCCCAGGGAGACGAGGACCCGCTCCCGGCCCGGGTCCAGCCAGTCCCAGGGGAAGCCGTCGGCGACCGGCCGCTCGGAGATCGACGGGCCCACGTAACGGACCGCCGGCCGGTCGGTGGCACCCGCCAGTTCGGGGGTGGTGAAGGCGAGCGTCAGCAGGGGTGAGAAGCGCGGGTCGGCGGTGCCCGCCGGGTCGCCGATGCGGTCCCGTAGTTCCGTGAGCCGGTCCCGGAGCCACTCGGCGACCTTGGGGATGCCGTCGTAGGCGCCGCCGAACTCGGCCGAGGTGGTCGCGGAGGTCGCCCACGGGAGACCGAGCCGCTCGGCCACCAGGGCGCCGGCGAAGGCCTGTTGGTCGGCGACCACCACGTCGGGGCGGAAGTCGTCGACGGCCGCCCGCACGCCGGGCGCCATGGCGTCCGCCAGCGGCACCAGGAACCACTCCCAGAGGAACTTCAGCGCCTCCGCGCCGCGCAGGTCGGCGGGCCGCTCCCCCTCGGCGGTCCCCGCGCACCGGAACACCCGCGCCTGCGGCCCCGCCAGCCGGCGCACCAGCCCGGCGTCCGCGCAGACCCAGGCCACCCGGTGCCCGCGCGCGGCGAGCTCGGCCGCGACGCCGACGGCCGGGTTGATGTGCCCGACCAGGGGCGGTACGACGAACAGGAAGCCGCTCACCGGACCCCGGCCGCCCGCGCCCCGCCGACCGAGTGGATCAGCTCCAGGATGTGTCCGCCGACCGTGCCGGCCGCCTCGACCAGCACGGAGTGCTCATGCCCCGGCAGCACCACCGCCCGGTAGTCCGCCAGCAGGGCCTCCTTCAGCGGGACCACCCCGACCAGGTCGGAGTCACCGCCGTACACCCCGAGGACCGGGCAGCGTACGGCACTGATCTGGTCCTCGCTCAGGACCCGGCTGGCCGGGATGTCCCGGCCGAGGCTGGTCTCGCGGGCGAGCCGGGCCGCGCCCTTGGCGAGGCGGGCGGTGTTGTGGCTGCGGTTGGCGGTGATCCAGGCGATCGCGTCCGGCTCGTTGTGGGCGAGTTCGGTGACGACCCGGTGCAGGATGCCGCCGATCTTCGACGCCCAGGCGGCGGTCGCCGGTTCGGACTCGATGAGGGTCAGGCTGGCCGTGCGCTCCGGGTGGCGGGCGGCGTAGCCGAAGGCGATGGTGCCGCCGTAGGAGTTGCCCACGAGGTGGACCGGGCCGGTGATCGACAGCCGATCGAGCAGGGCCTCCAGGTCGTCGATGTTGTGGTCGAGGGTGTAGCCGCCGGTGGGGCGGCCGCTGCGGCCGTGGCCGCGCAGGTCGTACATGACCACGTCGAGGCCGGAGGCCGCGAAGGCGGGGCCCACGGTGAAGTAGTAGCTGGCGAGGCTGTCGGTGAGCAGCCCGTGGACGAGGACCACGGTGGCGACCGGGATCCGGCCCTCCCCCGGGCCCATTCTCTGCACGTGCAGCCGGACGTCTCCGGTGTCGATGATCGCCATGGCTCAGCCCGCCTCCGTGGCCTTCAGGCTCCACACCACGTACTCGACGAGCCGGCCGACGGTCAGCCCGATGATCTCGTCGAACTCCATCCCGGCCAGGAACTCGGCGAAGTTGACCCGCTTCCCGTACCGCTCCTCCAGGAGCCCGGCCAGGGTGACCAGGTCGATGCTCTCCAGCTCCAGGTCGCGGTTGAAGGTGGTGCTCATGCCGATCTCGGCGTCGTCGTCGCCGTACTCCTCCAGGAGGGTGCGGAGCATCCGCGCGAGGTCGGCGAGGACCGCCTCCTCGTCGGCTCGGACTTCGGGCTCGGTGGGATTCATCGCGGGTCCTCCTCGGGGTCTGCTGCTGCCGGTCCGGTCGTCCAGGCCACGACGTAGTCGCGGTCCGGCAGTGCGGGGGGATTGCGGACCGGCGCGCAGTGCACCGGGTAGGCGCGTTCCAGCCGGCCGGAGACCAGCAGCCGGCTGCCGTCCGGGGCCGCCTCCAGGACGGTGAAGTCCCGTGGCCGGCCGTCGAATCCGGTGCCCTCCGCCTTGGCGACGGCCTCCTTGGCCGCCCAGAACCGGGTGAACCACAGGGACCGGGAGCCGTCTTCGGAAAGGGCGTGCAGCAGCCGGAGTTCGTCGGCGCCGAGCGCGGCCTGCATGGCGGCCGGGTCGCGTTCGGTGACCTCTTCGAGGTCGATGCCCGGCCCGGGTCCGGGGGTGTGCGGCCGTACGATCGCCACCGCCGCCTCGGCCCGGTGGGCGAGGGAGACGTCCAGCGCGGGCAGCGTGCGGCCCTGCACGCCGACCACGTAAGGGCGGCCCAACGCGTCGTTGCGGACCCGGAGTTCGGCCGGGAACACCGGCCCCTCGCCGTGCTCCCAGAGCCACTGCCGTACCGCGTCCTTGGCGGCGATCCGGCCCAGCAACCACTGTCTGCGGCCGCGCGGCGGGCGCGCGGCGTACTCCGAACGCTCGGCTCCGCCGAGGGAGTTGCGCATGATCAGCTCGCGGGAGGCCAGGTCCGGCCAGCGTTCGTGGAGCAGGGTCCAGCCGCCGGGCCGGGCCTCGGAGAGGGTGTTGCGCTCCGGGAAGCGCTCGACGGGGCGGGTGTGCGGGTCGTTGTCGAAGCGGCGGTCCTGCCAGCCGTCGATCCGGGCCCAGACCCGGTCGCCGACGGTCAGCTCCACGTCCGCCTCGAGCACGGTGTCGGTGAGCGAGGTGATCCGCACCAGGCAGCCGACCTCGGTGCCGGGGGCGGGATGCGGGCCGTGGAAGCGCATCTCCCGCATCTGCACCGGGAAGACGACGGTCCGCTCGGTGCGGGTGGACATGATCCAGTAGCCGAGGATCTGCCCGACGTTGTCGAGGAGTGCGCCCGGGGCGGTGGGCGTGGTGATCACGCCGCGGACGTGCCGGTCGCCGATCGCGGTGAGTTCGGTGACGCCCTGGAACGCAGGGCCGTGGAACATCCAGCGCTCGGAGTACAGCTCGGCCGCGGTGTGGTCGGGGGTGCGTTCGGGGGCCGGGGGGTGCCCGGGTGCGCCGGGGGGTGCGGAGTGGTGGCGGGCGAGTTCGATCACCGCGCGGGCGGTGGGGCCGAAGGTGACCGAGACGCGGCCGGGCCCCTCGGAGGTGACGGTGACCGGGACGTCGACGGGGGGTGTGGCGGTGAGCCAGCGGTCGAAGCGGGCTCCGTGCACGGCGACCGCCCGCAGTCCGGTGGCGTCCTCGGCCGCGTCCATCATGTGCTGGACGATCGTGGTGGCCGGCACCACCGGCCAACGGTCCTCGGTGTCGGGCCAGTCGGGGCGTTGCGGGAAGAAGCAGTGGTCGAGGAGGTGGGGCATCGCCTCGGGGGACACCTGGAGGGTGGTGGTGCGGGAGTCGGGGGGCGGCGGTGTCACGGCGGCGGGGACGGGCGGCGCGGGACGGGGTGCGGTGGGCTGAGGTGCTGTGCGCTGGGGTGTCGTGCGCTGAGATCCCGTGCGATGAGGTCCGGTGGGCGCCGGGACGCGGGGCAGGGCCCGGGCGGCGGCGGGGGCCGCGGTGCCGGACGGGGTGCGGAGCGCGGTGAGGACGGCCGCTGCCGTGTCGGCCGTCTCCCGGAGCAGCGCGTCGAGTTCGGCGGCGGCCGGGATGCGGGTGGCGAGGTCGTCCAGCGGGGACGGCCCGGCGGGTGTCCGCCGGCTGCCGAGCGCCGCGCGGAGTTCGTGCAGTTCCGGGCCGTCCAGGGACACCAGTGCGCCGCCCAGGTCGAGCCGGACGGGCTGCCGCTGCCGAGAGGGCGCGGCGGTGCCGCCCGCCGTCGGGACGGCCGGTGCGACGGAGGCACCCGCCGTCCACAACGCGGTCGCCACGCGCCGGAGTTGGGCCATCCCCGAGCGGTGCGGGGAATTGGCGGCGACGGCGAGGTGGTCGCGGTCGCCGAGGGTGTCGCCGATCAGGGAGGCCAGCTGGCCGGGGCCGGTCTGGACGAAGACCCGGTGCCCGGCGGCGTACAGGCCTTCCACCAGCTGCCGGAACCGGACCGGCTCCAGCAGGTGCCGGACGAACAGCTCGCGTACCTCCGCCTCGGCCGCCGGGAAGGGGGCCGCGGTGGTGCCGGACCAGACCGGGACCGTCGGCCGGTGCAGCCGGAAGCGCTCGGCGGCCTCCTTGATGGGGGTCAGGTACGGCTCCAGCATCGGGGTGTGGAAACCGGACCGGAACGGCAGTACCTGGCACAGCACGCCGTCGGCCCGGAAGGCCCGGACGAAGTCCGCCACCGTCCGGTCCGGGCCGCAGACCATCGACTGGTTCGGCGCGTTGTCGTGGGAGAGGACGATCCCGGCGTCCGCCCAGTCCTCGTGGAGCGCGGCGAGGACGCGGTCGGCGGAGGCGCCGACAGCGGCGAAGGCGAGGCCCGGGACGGTGACCGCGTCGGGGTCGAAGTCGGCCATGAACGCGTCGACCTGGTCACCCGAGTAGAGCCCGGCGGCCGTCATCGCCGTCCACTCGCCGACGCTGTGCCCGGCGACCGCGTCCGGCACCACGCCCATCCGGCGCAGCGCCGAGTCGAGCAGCCGCCCCACGCCGACGACACCGAACCCATGACGGCCTACGTCCCCGACCCGCACGGCGTCCGTGGCCGGGCCGGTGACGGTGGGGAGGCCGAAATGCGCGGCGATGTCGTCGACGCGGGGAGTGAACTCGCCTTCCAGGCCCGGGAAGACGAAGGCCAGCCGGCCGGTCCGCAGCAGGGCGGCGGGCCGGAACCACACGTCGTTGCGGCCCTGCCAGGCGCGGCCCCTGCCGACCGCGCGCCGGGCGAGGGCGAGCCGTTTGGCGGTGGGGTCGACGATGCCCAGCCGGGCCGGACCCGCCTGCGGATGGGTCCCCTCGGGCGCGAGACCGGCGGCGAGGACGGCGGAGTCGTCGGCGGCGAGGGCGGCGGCCAGCTGTTCGGGGGTCTCGGCGGCTAGCAGGAGGATGCGCTCGGGTTCGGCGACCTCTGCGACGCGGGGTGCGGTGACCGATGTGCCGCGGGGTTCCGCGACCTCTGCGACGCGCGGTGCGGTGACTGACGTGCCGCGGGGTGCGGTGAGCCCTGTGCCGCGGCCGACGGCGGTGGCGCGGTTGCCGGGGGCCTCCTCCAGCACCACGTGGGCGTTGATCCCGCCGAAGCCGAAGGCGTTCACGCCGGCTCTGCGGACCGGCTGTCCGGGAGCGGTCTCCCAGGGCGCGGCCCGGTCCAGGGTGCGGAAGCGGGTGGCGGCGAGCGCCGGGTTCGGGTCGTCGCAGTGCAGGGTGGGCAGCAGGGTGGCGTGATGCAGCGCGAGGGCGGCCTTGACCAGCCCCGCGACTCCGGCGGCCGGCATGGTGTGGCCGATCATCGACTTCACCGAGCCCAGCACGGCCCGCTCGTCGCTGATCCCGCTGGGTCCGAAGACCTCGGCCAACGTGGTCAGTTCGGCCGCGTCGCCGGCCGGGGTGGCGGTCCCGTGCGCCTCCAGGAGGCCGACCGAGTGCGGTGCGGCTGGGTCGAGTCCTGCGGCCCGCCAGGCCTGGCGTACGGCGTGGGTCTGGCCGCCGGGGTCGGGGTTGACGAGTCCGGCGGTACGGCCGTCGCTGGCCACGCCGGTGCCGCGGATCACGGCGTAGACGCGGTCGCCGTCGCGTTCGGCGTCGGCGAGGCGTTTGAGGACGACGACTCCGGTGCCCTCGCCGATGAGGATGCCGTCGGCGTCGCGGTGGAAGGGGCGGATGCGCTGGCTCGGGGAGAGCGCGCGCAGCTGGGAGAAGACGCTCCACAGGGTGATGTCGTGGCAGTGGTGCACTCCCCCGGCGAGCATCAGGTCGCAGCGCCCGGCGGTGAGTTCGGTGACGGCCTGGTCGACGGCGACCAGGGAGGAGGCGCAGGCCGCGTCCACGGTGTAGGCGGGGCCGCGCAGGTCGAGGCGGTTGGCGATCCGGGAGGCGGCGAGGTTGGGCACCAGGCCGATCGCGTGCTCGGGGCTGGCGGGGCCGAGCCGCTCGGTGAACGCCTCGCGTACCCGGGCCAGTTGACCGGGCGTGAGGTCGGGCACCAACTCGCCCAGGGTGCGCACGAGTTGCCCCGCGGTGCGGACCCGCTGGTCGAGCCGGACCAGGCCGGGGGTGAGATAGCCGCCCCGGCCCAGGACCACCCCGATCCGGTGCCGGTCGGGCAGCCGGTCCGCGCCGCCCGCGTCGGCGATCGCGGCGGCGGCCACGTCGAGGGCGATCAGCTGGTCGGGTTCGGTGCCGGACACGGAGCTCGGCATGATCCCGTACCGGGTGACCTCCACCTCGGCCAGTCCGTCCACGAAGCCGCCGCGCCGGCAGTAGACCTGGTCGGGGACGGCGGGCCCGGTGGCCGAGCCCGGCCGGTAGTAGTCCGCGTCCCAGCGCCCTTCGGGCACCTCGCCGATCGCGTCCACGCCGTCGCGCAGGTTTCTCCAGTAGGCGTCGAGGCCTGCGGCGCCGGGCAGCAGCACCGCCATGCCCACGATCGCGACCGGTGTCTGACGGTCGTCGGTCATGTCACCAGCCCGAGGCGGTGTAGACGACGGCCCGCACGGACTCCTCGCCCCAGGCGAGCTCGCGCAGCAGGGCGGCGGTGCCCTCGTCGGGGTCGATCAGCTTCACCCCGCGCCGGGCGTACTCGCGCCCGAGTTCCGGGCTGACCATGCCGGTGTGGCCGCCGGTCGGCGCCCACGGTCCCCAGTGCACGGTCAGCGCCCGGTTCCCGGTGCGCTCCGCCCAGCCGGCGCCGAGGCTCTCCAGGGCGTCGTTGGCGGCGGCGTAGTCGGCCTGGCCGCGGTTGCCGAGGACGGCCGAGATGCTGCCGAACAGCACCGCGAAACCGGGCCCGTTGGGCAGTTCCTCCAGGGCGGCGAGCAGGGTGGCCGCGCCGGTCGTCTTCGTCCCGTACACCCGCTGGAAGGACTCCGGGGTCTTCTCGGCGATCAGCCGGTCCTCGATCACCCCGGCGGCGAAGACGACCCCGTCCAGGCGGCCGTGGTCGGCATGGATCTCCTTGACGGCCTGGAGTGCGGCGTCGCGGTCGCGGAAGTCGACGGCGTGGTAGCGCGCCTCGCTGCCGAGCGCGGCGAGTTCGTCCAGGGTGGCGGTGATCTCCCGCTGGGCCAGGATCAGTTCGGCCTCGCGGTTGATCTCGGCGGGCTTCAGGCCGCCGCGGGCGGCGAGGGCGGCGCGGAGTCCGGCCGGGGTGTCGGCGGCGGCGGTGTCCGGGGACTCCGGGCCGGTGGGCGCGGGGGTCCGGCCGAGCAGCTCGATCCGGCAGCGGCAGGCGGCGGCGAGGGTGGCCGCGAACTTCGCGGTGATGCCCCTGGCCCCGCCGACCAGCAGCACCACCGAGTCCCGGTCGAGGCCGAGGGCGGCGGCCTCGGCGGCCCCCTCCCCGGCCGGTCCGGCCCCGGTGCCGGCGAGCGCGCCGGGCGCCACCTCGACCAGTTCGAGGCCCTGCCGGCCGGCGGCCGTGCGCAGCACGACCGGAGCCGGTTCCGGTGCGAGCAGCTCGGCGACGAGGGCGTCGGCGACCGCCTCCGGTGCGGTGTCCCCGAGGGTCACCACCCGGGCGACGGTGTCCGGGTACTCCCGGGCCACGGTACGGAACAGCCCGTGCAGCCCGGCCGAGCGTGCCGCGTCCGCGCCGTCGGCGGGGCGGGCGGCCAGCAGCCAGCGTGGGCTCCTGGCCAGGGCCGCCCGCAGGACCGGGAAGGCGTCGGGCAGCACGGGTGCGTCGCTGCCCGGCAGCGCGCCCAGGTACAGCACGCCGTCCACGGCGCCGTCCGCCTCCCCGAGCAGGTGGTCCGCGCCGACGTTGACGGCCTCGGCGCCGTACCCGGCGAGCCGTGCGGCCACCTGCGCGCCGTCCCCGAGGACGAGGAACCGCCTGCCCGCCAGCACGGTGGCCGCATCGGCCAGGGCGTCCGGCTGTGGCAGGGCCACGGGCCGCATCTCGAACCGCTTCGGCGCCTCGCCCGAGGGGACCTCGTCGGCCGCGGCGGGCCGGGACGCCGGTACGCCCGCGCCGGGCGCCGTCGCCGGCAGGGCAGCGGTCGCGGCCAGTCCCCCGGACCCGGCGGCGGTCGCGGCCACCGGTTCGGGCGCGGCGGTCGTCCGATCGGTCGTGTCCGGGGCCGGTCCCGTCGGAGCCGGGGCCGTCTCCTGCTCGCCCGGGCCGACCCGCGCCCTCAGCCATCCGGTGACGGCCGCCGCCGTCCGCGCCTTGGCCAGGTCCTCCAGTTCGGCGTCGTCCAGGGTCTCCGCGCCGCCCGCGATGCCGAGTCGCTTCGCCAGCTCCCCCGCGATCTCGGCCCGTTTGATCGAGTCGATGCTCAGGTCCGCCTCCAGGTCGAGGTCGGGCTCGATCATGTCCACGGGATAGCCGGTGCGTTCGCTGATGATCTCCAGAACGACCCGCTCGACGTCGGCCGCAGCCTCGGGCTCGGCCGCCACCGGGGCGGGCGCGGGTGCCAGTGCGAGTGCGGGCTCCGCCGACTGCGGCTGTGCCACGACCACTTCGGCGGGCACCAGCTGCTGGAGCACCGGCGCGGCCGGCACCTGCACCTGGGTCGCACCGAAGTAGGTGAGCAGTACGTCGCGCTGGGCCGCGATCATCTCCCGGCTGGTGCGCAGGAACTCGGAGATCAGCGCGTCCCGGTCGGCCGGGGCGCCGTGCGGCTGGTTCGTCGTCACAGTCGTCGTCTCCACGACTCGTCGGGCCGGTGCGAGGGCACCGGGCAGGAGGTCTCCGGCGGCGGTGCGCACGAGCTGTCCGTCTACCGTCCAGCCCGGCCGCTTCGGCACCGGGGTGCGGACCGCGTCCACGGCGTCACGGCCGCGCAGCAGCCAGGCGGTGCGTACCGGGGCGCCGGCCACGGCCAGCCGGGCGAGCGCGTCGAGCCAGCCGCGCAGTCCGCTGCCGGCACGCGGCTCACAGGCCACGGTGGTGTGCGGGCGGTCGCCGAGGATCTGCCCGACGAGCCGGGTGAGGACGGTCCCGGGCCCGGCCTCCACGAAGACACGGGCCCCGGCCTCGTACATCGCCTCGATCTGGGCGGCGAAGGCGACGGGCGAGCCGATCTGGGCGGCGAGTTCGGCGCGTACGGCGTCGGCGTCGGGCCGGTAGGGGGCCGCGGTGCGGTTGGACCACACGGGGAACTCGGGCGGTCGTACGGCCGTGTCCGCGAGGACTTCCGCGAACCGGTCGCCCGCCCCGGCCACGACCGGGCTGTGGAAGGCGCAGGCCACCGGGATCCGCTTGGCGCCGAGGCCGGCCTCGCGCAACAGCCGTACGGTTTCGGTCACTTCTTCGGTCGGGCCGGAGACGACCGTCTGCCGGGGCGAGTTGTGGTTGGCCACGACCACGGAGGGCGGGGCTCCGGCCGTCCGCAGCGCACGCTCGACGTCGTCCGCCCCCGCGGACACCGCGGCCATGGTGCCGGGTTCGTCGCCCGCGGCGGCCAGGATCGCGGCCGCGCGTTCGGCGCTCAGTTCCAGGAGGGTCTCGGGGGTGAGGGCGCCGGCCGCGCTGAGGGCGACGAGCTCGCCGTAGCTGTGTCCGGCGGCCATGTCGGGGCGGACGCCGGCCGCCGTCAGGAAGGCGTGGGCGGCGAGGCCGGTGATGCCGAGGGCGGGCTGGGCGGCCCGGGTGTCGGTGAGGGCGGCCCGGCGGCGCTCGCGGGTGTCGTCGTCGAACGCGGCGGGCGGGTAGAGGGCGTCGGCGTGGGCGCGGCCGAGCTGGAGGTAGTGCTGGAGCTCGGGGAAGGCGATGAGGAGGTCGGCGAGCATGCCGGGGCGCTGGCTGCCCTGGCCGGGGAAGAGGAAGGCGACCTTGGCGTCGGGGCCGGCTTCGATGCCGGCGTCGGCGTCCGGCTGCGGGTCGGCCAGGTGGATGCCGGCGGCCGGGTCGTGCTCCCCCGCGAGGACGCGCCGCAGTTGTCCGGCCAGCTCGGCCACGTCGCCCGCGACCACCGCGGCCCGTACCGGTTCGTGCGAGGCGTCCGCGCGGCGGGCGGCGGCGAGCGCCAGGTCGCGCAGCCGCCAGGATCCGGTCCCGGCGGCCCGCAGGATCTCCTCGACGCTCCGGTGGGCGGCCTGCTCGTCCCGCCCCCGGAACACGAAGAGCTCGGCGGGCCAGGCGTCCAGCCCCTGCTCCGGCGGTACCGCACTGTCGTAGGCGGCCAGCACCACGTGGAAGTTGGTGCCGCCGAAGCCGAACGCGCTGACCCCGGCGACCCGTTCGGCGGGCGGGGTGGCCCAGGGCCGGGCCTCGGTGTGGAAGGCGAACGGGCTGCCGTCCTCCTGCCAGGCCGGGTTGGGGTGGTCGAGGTGCAGGGTGGGCGGCTTGACGCCGGTGTGCAGGGCGAGGGTGGTCTTGATCAGCCCGGCGAGTCCTGCGGCGCACTTGGTGTGTCCGATCTGGGACTTGACCGACCCGAGCGCGCAACCGCCGTTCTCCGCGCCCGCCTCCGCGAACACCTCGCTGAGGATGCCGAGTTCGGTGCGGTCACCGACGACGGTCCCGGTGCCGTGCGCCTCGACCAGGCCGACCCGTGCCGGGGAGATCCCGGCGCTGCGGTACGCCCGCAGCAGCGCGGCCCGCTGGCCCTCGGGGCGCGGGGCGGTCAGGCCCAGGGAGCGGCCGTCGCTGGACGAGCCAAGCCCCTTGATCACGCCGTAGATCCGGTCGCCGTCGCGCTCGGCGTCCGCCAGCCGCTTGAGGACGACGCAGGCCACGCCCTCACCGAGCGCGATGCCGTCGGCGGAGCCGTCGAAGGCGCGGGACCGGCCGGTCGGGGACAGGGCATGGACGGAGGAGAACAGGACGTAGTCGTTGATGCCGTTGTGCAGGTCGGCTCCGCCGCACAGCACGACGTCGCTGGTGCCGGCGGTGAGTTCCTTGCAGGCGACGTCGACGGCGGCCAGCGAGGAGGCACAGGCGGCGTCGACGGTGTAGTTGGCGCCGCCCAGGTCGAGGCGGTTCGCGATCCGCCCCGAGATGACGTTGGCCAGCATCCCCGGGAAGGAGTCCTCGGTGAGCCGGGGCAGCTGGTCGTCGAGGCCGTCGGGCACCTTGCCGTAGTAGGAGGGCAGGACGGCGCGCAGGGTGGCCGCGTTGGAGAGGTCGCTGCCGGCCTCGGCGCCGAAGACGACGGAGGTGCGCGAGCGGTCGAACTCCCGTCCCCGCTCGCCGTATCCGGCGTTGTCCAGGGCGCGCCGGGCGGCCTCCAGGGCGAGCAGCTGCACAGGCTCGATGTGGCCGAGGGAGGCGGGCGGGATGCCGTAGCCCAGCGGGTCGAAGGGGATCGGCGGCAGGAACCCGCCCCACTTGGACGTCGTGCTGCCGTCGGCGTGGTGCACTGCGGGATCCCAGCGCTCCACCGGCACCTCGGTGACCGCGTCGTGTCCGGCGACCACGTTCGCCCAGAAGGCGGCGAGGTCGGGGGCCTGCGGGAACATGCAGGCCATGCCGACGATCGCGATGTCGAGCGGGGCGGGGGCGGGGGGCTCGGCCTGCTTCGCCACCGCCGTCCGCTGCGCCAGGAAGCCGGCGGCCCCGTCGGTCACGGCGTGGTGCAGGGCGGCCACGGTGGTGGTCGCCGAGCGCAGCACGGCGACCTCTCCGGCCATGAACATCCCGTCGGAGAACTGTCGTTGCTCGTCCACGGCCGTCAACTCGCCGTCGCCCGCACGGTCGACGCCCTTGCTGGCGATGCGCAGCCGGCCGACGTTGAGCCGCTCCAGCTCCTCCCACACCCGCCGGTCGGGCACCCCGCTGTCCCGCAACTCCGCCTCACGCTCGCGGTAGTTGAAGGTGAACGGGCTGGGGACGCAGCGGGTGGCGTGGCCGGGTGCGGTCTCCAGGAGGGCGGTCGAGGCGGCCGCCACGACCTGGCGCTGGAAAAGGGGCTGGATCGCGCCCCGGTCCACGGCCTCCTCGGTGAAGAGGTAGGCGGTGCCCATGAGCAGGCCGACGGCCGCGCCCCGGGCGGTGAGCGGTGCGGCGAGCGTGGCGACCATCGCCGCCGAGCGTTCGTCGTGGATGCCGCCCGCGAAGAACACCTCCACGTTCTCCGCGTCCGGGAAGTCCTCCAGTACGGCGAGCTGGGCCTCCCAGAGCGGGAAACTCGCGCGGGGTCCGACGTGGCCGCCGCACTCGGAGCCCTCGAACACGAACTTCCGGGCCCCGGCGTCCAGGAACTGCCGCAGCAGCCCCGGCGAGGGCACGTGCAGGAAGGTGCTGATCCCGGCCCGCTCCAGGGCCTCCGCCTGGGCGGGGCGGCCGCCCGCGACGATCGCGTGGCTGGGCCGCAGCTCGCGCACCGCTTCGAGCTGGGCGTTCCTGAGTTCCTCGGGCGCGAAGCCCAGCACGCCGACACCCCAGGGGCGTCCGTCGAGGGCGGCCTTGGCCTCGGTCAGCATCTCCCGGGTGCGGGTGCCGTCGGCGAGGGCCAGCGCCAGGAAGGGCAGCGCCCCGTCCTCGGCGACGGCCGCGGCGAAGGCGGCCCGGTCACTCACCCGGGTCATCGGGCCCTGGGCGACGGGCAGCCGGGTGCCGAGGGCCCGGCTCATGGCGGAGGTGGCGGGCCGCAGCGCGTCGGCGGCCGTACCGGCGGCAGGCAGCGCGTCGGGCACGGCACCGGAAGCCGAGTCTGCCGGGCGCAGCGCATCAGCGGCACCGTTCCCGCGGATGGCCGCCGTCAGTTCCCGTACGGTCCGCCGCACGTTCCCCCACCGCCCGGCGAACCGGGCGGCGAGGAAGCCGTCCTGGCCCACCGGGAGCAGCTGGGTGCGCAGTTCCTCGGCGCCGAGCAGCGCGGCGACCGCGGCCGGGTCGTCGGCGGGCGGGCGCACGGCGTCCGGGCCCCGGCGGTGCAGGACCCGGTATCCGGCCACGACGGCGGTCTCGGAGCCGTCCAGGGAGCGCAGTGCGGCCGCCGTCGCCTCGGGCAGCCGGGACTCGGCGAGCAGGGCCAGTTGGCTGTCCAGGACCACCCCGGCCGCGCCGCCGGCCACCGCGGCCGCCGCGGTGTGCGGTCCGATGCCGCCGGCGGCCCAGACCGGAACCGCCAACTCGGCTTCGGAGAGCAGCTGTTGGAGGAGGACGAAGGTGCTCAGCTCGCCGACCCGGCCGCCGCTCTCGGCGCCCCGGGCGATCAGCCCGTGCGCGCCGGCCACGACCGCCGCACGCGCCCCGGCGAGGTCGGTCACCTCGGCCAGCACCCGCGCGTACGGGGCGAGTTCGGCGACGGTCCAGGGTGCGTCGGCGGCCCGGACCACGGTGTCGGGGGCCGGGCCGGGACCGTCCGGGGCGAGATCGTCCGGGGTGAGGGCGCAGCCGGCGGCGATCCGCACGCCGTACGGTCCCGGCGCCGCCCGTCTCAGCCGGGCCAGCGCCTCCCGGGTTCTTCGGTCGCCGCGGCCCAGGTCGAGGACGCCGAGTCCGCCGGCCGCGCAGACCGCTGTGGCGAGCCTGGCATCGGGTTCTCCGAAAGGGGTGATGCACATGATCAGGTCGACGGCACGCACAGGGGACGTCATGACGCTCCGAATAATCGGGAGGACAGCACGGTGGGGGATGTGTGCGGCGGAAATCTCGTGGTGAGGCCACCGGAAACTAGCGAGTTCGTTACTCGCGGGTCAATAACGGAGCTTGCCTATCGCGTCCGGTAGCATTGATTCGGCCAGCGGGAGGAATTCACCGCAAGAGCCGAAAATCCGAGCAATCCACTTCGGTGCGGCCGTCGCGCGACGCTCGGATCACTGACGGCACACCGCCACAAGCCCGTCAAAGCACCCTGGCCATTCACCCGGCACTCACCGCGGCGCAACGCGGCGTGCGACCGCACCGAGCTCTGTAAATTCGGGATGACTTCGGTCCGCTGGCTCGATCGTGGCACACCGGAAACCCAGGCTGAACGCCTCCGCGTCAACCCTCACCCAATCCTGACAAAAACCTGCCGTCAACCGCATTACTTCAAATGAAACACACAGCGGGGAAAATTCTTGTAAACCCTTGAAGTAAAGGGCCGGAGAGCCCCTGGCTCCCCGGCCGCTCATTGACAGGAGTTCAGCGGTCGCCGTCGCCCACCCGCGCGCCGGTGCGCAGCCTCAGGTCGCCCGACGAGGCACCGATCCAGACGGTCCGCCGTCCGGTGCCGAGTGTCCAGCGGTGGTGCCGCGCGTCCCAGGACGACAGGGTGCGCGCGGCCACCCGCACGGTCACCCGCCGCCGCTCCCCGGCCCGCAGCACCAGTCGCCGGTAGCCGCCCAACACCCGTACCGCCTGGTCGAGCCGGAGCTCCGGGGAGGGTCCGACGTACACCTGCGGCACGTCGGTCCCGGCACGGCGCCCGGTGTTGTGCACGGTGAACGTCACCTCCAGCCCGTCATGCGTCCAGCGTGCCCGAGGGTCGGAGTACGCGAAAGAGGTGTACGACAGACCGTGCCCGAAGGGGAAGAGGGGCCGCACGCCCTGCGCGTCGTACCAGCGGTAGCCGGCGTGGATGCCCTCGGAGTACTCCTCCACACCGTCGGCGCCGGGGTAGCGGCTCGGGTCGCCTGCGACCGGGTGGTGGTCGTCGTCGGCCGGGAAGGACTGGGTGAGGCGGCCGCCCGGGTCGCTGTCGCCGTAGAGAACGGCGGCGGTGGCGGCCGCGCCCTCCTGGCCTGGGTAGTACATCTGCAGCACGGCCCCGGTCTCCGCCAGCCACGGCATCGAGGTGCACGACGAGGTGTTGAGGACGACGGTGGTGCGCGGGTTGGCCGCGGTCACCGCGCGGATCAGCTGTTCCTGGTGGCCTGGCAGGGCGACGGTCGTGCGGTCCAGGCCCTCGGTGGCGTCCTCGTAGGCGAACAGCACGGCGTGCCGGGCGGCCCGGGCGGCGGCCACCGCGTCGGCGACGTCCCTGGCGCGGGTCGCGCCGGTGCTGCGCCGCAGCCGGAACAGCAGACCCGCGTCGCCGCCGTCCGCCGTGATCTTCAACGTGTGGGCGCCCCGGGCGAGTTGAAGCGTCTTCCGGCGGACGCCGAGGCCGTCGGGGGCGACGGCGACCAGGCCGCCGGAGAAGTACTCGCCGTATCCGGCCGCGAGCGGGAAGAGTTCCTCGCCGTCGAGCAGGACCTTGGGGCGGGCGATGGCCGCGGAGGAGAAGTGGAGTACGAAGGTCCACTCGTCGCCCTCGGCGACGGTGAGCGTGCCGTCGTACTCCCAGGTCTTCCCGGCGGCCACCTGCTGCCCCTCGCTCTTGAGGGCGGGACTGAAAGCGGACGCGGGTACGGCCTTGCCGAACAGGTCCTCGCCGAGGGTGTAGGTGACCGTGGAGCGGGTGCGGGCCCTGATGGCGTCGAGGGGGCTGTCGGCATGGTCGGGGACGACATGGGCGCTGCCGCCGCCGCTGACGAAGGGCAGTGAGCCGGTCGGTCCGATCACCGCGACGCTGCCGCCGTCCAGCGGCAGGGTGCGGTGCTCGTTGCGCAGCAGGGTCGCGCCGGCCTTGGCGACCTCCAGCGCGACGGCGGCGCCCGCCGCGGCGTCGCGTCCGGGGCGTGGCGGGGCGCTGCCGTCGAGGAGGCCGAAACGGTCCAGCACGGTGAGGATCCGCCGTACCGCCCGGTCGACGTACCGCTCGGGCACGCTGCCGTTCTGTACCGCCGACTTGAGGGCCGTACCGAAGTAGGTGCCGTCGGGCATCTCCATGTCGAGGCCGGCGGTGATCGCGGCGGCGGTGCTGTGGGCGGCGAACCAGTCGGTCATCACCCAGCCCCCGAAGCCCCACTGGTCGCGGAGGATGTCGGTGAGCAGGGTCCGGTTCTCGCACGCGAAGGTGCCGTTGACCTTGTTGTAGGAGCCCATGACCGCGCCGGTGCCGGCGTCCACCGCCGCCTCGAAGCCGCGCAGTTCGAGTTCGTGCATGGTCTGTTCGTCGGCGTGCACGTCGATCGAATTGCGGTTCTGCTCCTGGTTGTTGAGGGCGAAGTGCTTGACGGTCGCGATCAGGCCCTCGCCCTGGATTCCCCCGATCTCGGCGGCGACCAGGTCGGCGGCGAGCAGCGGGTCCTCGCTGAACGTCTCGAAGTTGCGCCCCGCGTAAGGGGTGCGGATGAGGTTGACCATCGGGGAGAGCAGCACGTCCTGGCCGAGGGCGCGGCCCTCGCGACCGATCACCTGGCCGTAGCGGCGGGCCAGTTCGGGGTCGAAGGCGGAGGCGAGCAGGACGGGGGCGGGCAGGGCGGTGGCGTGCTCGGTGATGCGGACACCGGCCGGGCCGTCGGCGAGTCTGAGGGGCGGGATGTCCAGCCGGGGGACGCCGGGCACGTAACCGGCCTGGCCCAGCGAGCCGGGGTCGTCGGCCCCGTGCAGCAGGGAGATCTTCTCGTCGAGCGTGAGTCTGGCGAGCAGCCCCTCGACGCGGGGGCCGGCCCCGGCCCCGGGTCTGTCCGCCGCGGCGGCGGGCGTGGGCGGGACGAGTCCGCCGGTGGCCGCGGCGGCGACCGCGACGGCCGTCAGTCGCAGGGCGGATCGCCGGGAGACGGTTTCGGACATGAGCCGTCACTCCTTCGGTGTGCGGGCACGACGATGTGGACCGCGAAGGCGCCGGGGCCGCAGGACCGCGTTCGACCTGTGAACGCAACGACCGCCACCGGACCTTGACGATCAGTCAGCCGCACCACCGGCGTTCCGGAAACGTAGATCCGGTGGTGACTCGTGTCAACGATCTGAACAAAAGACGGTCGGAAGCCGACAAGAACCGAAAACGGAGAGCCTGCTGTCAGACCTGGTCCGTACCGGCCCGCTTGCGCGCACGGTAGTTACGCAGGTTGGCCGCGTTGCCGCAGACGTGGACGTCGTGCCAGACGCCGCTGTTGTTGCGGGAGCGGTCGTAGAAGGCGACCAGGCAACGGGCGTTCCGGCAGGACTTCAGGCGGCGCAGGGTGTCCGTGCACTGCGCCCGGTAGACCTCGACCAGGGCGAGCGACGCCACCTGCCGCCATCCCGTGCCGCGGGGCTCCGCATGGACGGCCCCGTGCTCGTCCAGCCGCAGCGCAGTGGGCAGGGTCATCAGCGAAGCCGCCGGGCCGGGCTCCGTCGCCGGGTCACCGGACCGGGCCTGAAGGCTCTGGACCAGGTCGTCACGGAAGCCGCGGAGGCCCTGTACGTCCTCGGGGATCAGTTCGATGCCGGGTGCGGGACGGCGGGTCGCCCCGCTCCAGCTCTCCCGTGCCTGGTCGAGCCAGGCACGGGCAGCCTCGTCGGTCTGCAGGAGGTCGGGCTCGCGCGGCCTGCCGGCGGACCGGGTGTTGAGCAGGTCCTGCACGAAGGCCAGCCCGCCCGGGGCAGGCTCCAGGCCGTATCGGACTGTCGCGGTCCAGGACATTCGCGGATCTCTCTCGGTGACGGCAGCGGTAGGAACATGCCCATAGCCTGTTCACTTATTACTTTTCACAGTTTCACACCCGGCGGGGTGCATCGCCCGGGCGAGTCACGGACAGAGGCATCACCCCTTGGCCGACCTCGCCGCGGTCCTGCCGGTCTTGCGCACCGCCGGACAGGGCCCGGCATTCGCCGTGCCGCAGAAGGCGCCCCTGGCGATCGCCGGAAGTTCCGACTGGCGCTCGGCGGACGACGAGTTTGATCTACTACTGCTCGGAGCGCAGATCAACGAGGAACCGAGGTCATGACCAACCACTGCTGCGAGGCGATGAACAGCCGCGTCAACGTGTCCTGCGACCGGCACGATGACCCCCTCGCCTGCCCGGACGCGCTCATCGCCTTCAGCGCCGAGTTCCAGGAGTACGGCCTGGTCGTCCATGACGGCGGCACATCGAGCATCACCATCGCGTTCTGCCCCTGGTGCGGCCGGCGTCTCCCCGAGTCGCAACGGGACCGGTGGTTCGACGAACTGGAACGCCGCGGCATCGATCCCTGGGAGGACGAGATCCCCGCCGAGTTCCGCGACGACCGCTGGCTGGCTTCGCTCCCCCGGGAATGACACCCCTCGCCGCACGACCGCGTCCCGGGGGCCGGTTCGCACCGTCCCCCCGGGGCCGGCCGGGCAGGAAGGAGACGCGGGGCCCGGCGCTAGCCGAGCAGGCCGCCCACCCCGCTCACGGCGTCCGGAACGGAGCCCAGGACGTCCGTCACGGTGGCCGGTACCGAGTCCAGGACATCACCGACCGCCTCGGTGAGCGGGCCCACGGGCTCGCGGGGCGCGGTCGGGGTGACGGCGACCGGACGCTCACGGGTGCCGGCCTGCGCGACCCGCGTGCCGTACGGCTCCTGCGGTTCACCCGTCTGCGGCTCCGGAACGGGCGGGGGCTCGGGGATTCCCGTCGGCTCGGCCTTCCCGGGCGCGGGTGGTGCGGAGTGCGTGGCCCGAGGCGTCGCCGCCGCACCGCCGCTCCCCGACTCCAGGTCCCACCGCTGCCGCACCGCCCCGTTCCGCCGGGCCACGACCACCCGCGTGCCGTCCGCGGCCAGCACGAGGTCCTTGTCCCAGCGCAGCAGGAGTTCGCCGCGCACCGTCAGGTCGTACGACACCTCCCCCGCGTGCACCAGACAGCCGGAGACCACGACGCTGTGCGGACCGGGGTCGGCGGCGAGGCAGAGGGTGGGGTCGAGCGCGCTGCGCAGCAGGCCGTCGTCCTGGTACGACCACTGCTGGGACCCGGTGTCCGAGCAGCGGCCGAGCCTCAGTTCCGCCCCGGTCCGCACCTGGCCCCCGCGCACGTCCAGGCAGAGCCCGGCGTCGAGGCTGCGCAGCCTGCCGTGGGCGATCTCGACGGGCTCGTCCACCGAGGCCGGGGACGGGGAGGCCTCGGAGGGCGGGTTCGCGGCGGGGCCGGGCCGGGTGGTGCCGCCGCTGGGGGCTCCCCAGGTGGTGGTGCCGGGGTGCGGGACACCGTTGTCATCGGACCAGCCCTTGGCCACGAGCACGGTGGCGAGCAGCACGAGGGAGACCAGACCGGCACCGGCCAGCACGGCCTTGCGCCGTCCGCTCTCGGAGCCGATGCGGTGCCGTGCGCCGGGCACCCCCGCGGGTGCGGGTTGGCCGCCGGCCGGCCAGGCCTCGACGGCCGCGCCGTGGCCGGGCCGCGTGTCGAGGTAGCGGCGGGCGCCCCAGCCGAGCACGGTCTCGGCGAGCAGCACCTCCAGGCCGCCGTCGAAATGGCTGAGCTGTTCGGCGGCGAACCGGCAGTACCGGCATTCGGTCAGATGCCGTTGCACATCGGGGAGCAGAGATCCGCCCCTGCGAATGGGGACGTCGAGGAGCCGGTTGTAGAAGCGGCATTCCTTCGAGGGCGCGAGTTCCCGGTGGGCGCGCACCAATCCGGTCCTGAATTGTTCACGGGCCTGGTCGAGGGCGGCCGTCGCGGTTGCGGTGTCGACACCCAGCAGACCAGCGGGTATGTTTATGGGTTCGGCTTCGGCCTCGGAGTGCCAGAGGAGGCATTGCGAGGCTCCCGGAAGAGCCTGGAAAGCGCGTTCGGCGAGTTGCCGCCTTTCGGGGGTTCCGGGTCTCGCGGCGCTGAGCCCACGACCGCCGGTGGTCTTGCGCAGTTCCGGTGCGACCACCGAAATGGCTTCGTCGGCGGCCCAGGCGCGGACCGTCTCCCGTACCGCCACCAGGAGCTGGGGGCGCAGGGCGCCGCCCACCGCGCCGCCGGCCAGTCTGCCGAGGACCCGCTCGAAGGCGGCGCTGGCGACGAGCTGGGCGGTGGGCGTGGCGGCGGCGAGACAGACGACGGCGTAGTCGCAGGTGGCGCGCCAGTGCCGGGCGAGCAGCAGGGCGACGGCATGATGCCTGGCCGCGGGGGCCCCGGTGAGCTGGGCGATGAGATCGCGGTCGGACTCCCCCGGGGTCGAACCGGGGCGAGGCGGGTAAGGCGGGCGTGGGGGGTAGGGGGATTGCACTGAACCATTTCCTTCCGAGCCGCAGGACGGCATGCGAAATGGCGCCCTGACGGAATGCAGTGCTGATTGGTGCGTACCTTTAGGGTCCATAACGGCCGGCCTGCCGGCCGTGCCGTTCTGCAACCCCTCCCGCGGGGTGGCTCACCTTTGCACACAGGCCTCACAGGAAACAAGAAGTTGAGGTGACCTAAGTTCAAAGAGACGGGAATTCAGATAAGTTACCGGCGGTATCCTGGCCCGGCCGGGATTCAGCGGTCGCACAGGTTCAACTTGTGTGCGCCACGGACCCGATGGCACACGAAATCTTCAACTCCCGGACGGCCGGGGTCACCCGCGGCGGAACGTGGAGTTCCACAGCCGCCTCCCACGTTTCTCCCGGCGCTCTCTCATCCCGGCGGGCCAGCATGTGGCGCATGATCGCCCCCCACTCCTCCCCCGCTCCCACGTCCCCCCGGCCGGTCCGAAAGGCCGTCGTGCCGGCCGCCGGGCTCGGCACCCGGTTCCTGCCCGCCACCAAGGCGACACCGAAGGAGATGCTGCCGGTCGTCGACAAGCCGGCCATCCAGTACGTCGTCGAGGAGGCCGCCAAGGCCGGGCTCGACGACATCCTCATGGTCACCGGCCGGCACAAGCGGGCCATCGAGGACCACTTCGACAACGCCTTCGAGCTGGAGCAGGCGCTGGCCGCCAAGGGCGACACCGTGCGCCTTGACGCCGTACGCGATCCCGCGCGGCTCGCCGACATCCACCACATCCGCCAGGGCGACCCGCTCGGCCTCGGCCACGCGGTGCTGTGCGCCAAGCACCACGTGGGCGACCAGCCCTTCGCGGTACTCCTCGGCGACGACCTGATCGACGCCCGCGAGACCCTGCTCAGCCAGATGCTGGACGTCCGCGACCGCTACCAGGGCAGTGTCGTCGCGCTGATGGAGGTAGACCCGTCCCAGGTGCACCTCTACGGCTGTGCCGCCGTGGCGCCGACCGGCGAGGACGGCGTGGTGAGGGTGACCGGTCTGGTGGAGAAGCCGTCCCCGGAGAAGGCACCGAGCAACTACGCGGTCATCGGCCGCTACGTCCTGGACCCGGAGGTGTTCGACGTCCTGGAACAGACCGCGCCCGGCCGCGGCGGCGAGATCCAGCTGACCGACGCGCTGCAGGATCTGGCCGCGGCCGGCACGGTGCACGGGGTGGTCTTCGACGGACTGCGCTACGACACCGGCGACAAGGCCGACTATCTGCGCACGGTGGTCCGGCTCGCCTGCGAACGCCCGGACCTGGGGCCCGAGTTCACGGCGTGGCTCAAGGAGTTCGTGGCGGGACTGGAAGAGGACGGGGCCGGGCGCGAAGAAAGCCGCGCCGCCTGAGCGGCCCCTGTTCAGGACGGGGTGAGGGCTCGGCGGCCCTCGCCCCGTCCGGCGTTCGCACAGCCGGTCAGCCGTTGGGACGCAGCGTCCAGACGACCGTCATCTCACCGGTGACCGCCCCGTCCTCGCGCGTGATGGCGACGGCGACCGGGAACTCGGGGCGCTTGCCCTCGTCGAGTTCGGCGACGACGTCGGCGATCGGGCGGCCCAGCGTCGCGGTGGCCCTGACCGGGCCGAGGGCGACCTTCTTGTAGGCGATCTCGGCGCTGACGGCGAGCGGTACGGCCCGGGCGAGCTGGTCGCCGAAGGCGGCCAGCACGATCGCGCCGCTCGCGGACTCGGCGAGGGTGAACATCGCGCCCGCGTGCGGACCGCCGATGTGGTTGTGGAAGTCACCCTGGTCCGGCAGGGACAGCACGGCCCGCTCCGGAGTGGTCTCCAGGTACTCCAGGTTGAGGGTCCGCACCATCGGGACCGTGGCGGCGAGCATCTCGCCGATCGACATCTGGTCAGTGCTCATGACGGGCATGTTACTTACGAGTAGCAGAATCTGGCCAGAGTCGATGCAATGACCGTTGTCACGCCTCTCGCCTTCGGGGATTCGGGCGGCGACCTCCGCGGCAGGCTGAACGACATCCCGGGCGGCACTAGGGTTACGAGCCATGTGGCCAGAACAGCAGCCGCCAGGGGGCGAGCAGTACCCGCAGAACAACCCGTATCAGCAACCGGGTTACCAGCAGCCGAATCCGTATCAGCAGCCCGGCTACCAGCAGTATCCGCAAGCGGGCGGGTACGGCCGGCAGCCGCAGTGGGGCCCGCCCGGGCCCGCCGGCGCTCCGCAGGCACCACAGGGCGGCGGCGGGGGCGGCGGCGACCGCACGAAGCTGGTCGCGATCATCACGGCGACGGCCGTCGTGGTGGCGGCCGGGGTGACCGGGTTCCTGGTCCTCGGCGGCAAGAAGGACGACAAGGCGGACACCGGCAAGAACCAGCAGGCGACCCGTTCGCCGGCCGTCTCCGCCCCGGCCTCCGCCTCCGCGTCGACGGACGACGATCCGCGCGGTGCCGACGGGACCGAGAAGCCGACGGTCGCGGGCTGGAAGACCGTCGTGAACCCCAAGTGGGGCACGGCCTTCGACGTGCCGGCCGACTGGGAGGTCCTCACCTCGGGGACGTCCGTCGGCTTCGAGGACAAGGACGGCAAGCCGATCATCACGATGTCGGCGCCCGCCCAGTACAAGTCGAAGTGGTGCACGAGCGACGACGACAAGGACGGCAGGACCGAGGACACGGCCCTGGCGGCGGTGGGCACCAAGGGCGAGAGCGGCGCGAAGACCGCGGGTGACGCGGCCGTCCGGGAGGTCCCCTGGTGGGTGTACGGCGGCTACACGTACCCGGACAAGAAGACCATCACCTACGACAAGAAGGCCACCGCCTACACCACCGCGTCGGGCCTCAAGGGCGCCTACGCCTGGGCGCGTTCGACGAACAGCCCGCAGAAGGGCAAGTGCGCGGGCGACGGCAAGGCGATCACCTTCGGCTTCGAGAACTCGGCCGGCGACCTGGTGTCGTGGGACTTCTACGGCGCCAGGGGAGTCAACGGCGAGGTCCCGACCGCGACGATCATGAAGATCCTCGGCACGGTCAGGCTGCACGGCACCCCGACGGGGGGCTGACGCCGGCCGCGGACCGGATACCCGGGCATCCGACACCGGCGGACCGGAGGACGGGGGACTGGATACCGGGGGACTGGATGCCCGGGAATCGGATTGGCAAGGCGGACTTCCGGCGGGGATAGTCGGTCGGTGACCTCCACCCCCGACTCCCCCGGCGCCCCCATCCGCCTGCGCAGACCCGCCTGGGCGGGCCGCAACTACAGCCTGCTGACCGCGGCGGCGATCGTGACGAGCCTGGGCGCCAACGGCTCACTGATCGCCGCCGCGTTCGCGGTGCTGGACGCGGGCGGCGACGGCGGGGACGTCGGTCTGGTGGCCGCCGCGCGCACCTTCCCGCTGGTGCTGTTCCTGCTCGTCGGCGGCGCGGTGGCGGACCGTCTGCCCCGTCATCGCGTGATGGTCGCGGCCAACGCCCTCAACTTCCTCTCCCAGGGCACCTTCGCCGTCCTCGTGCTCACCGGCGAGCCCCGGCTGTGGCAGATGATGCTGCTCACCGCGCTGGGCGGTACCGGCCAGGCGTTCTTCAGCCCGGCGGCGGAGGGCATGCTGATGTCCTCGGTGAGCGGCGAGCAGGCGGGCCGTGCGTTCGCCGTGTTCCGGATGGCGATGCAGAGCGCCGCCCTCGGGGGTGCGGCCCTGGGCGGCGCGCTGGTGGCGGCGGTGGGCCCCGGCTGGGTGCTGGCGGTGGACGCGGCGGCGTTCGCGGTCGCCGGTGCGCTGCGCTCGTTCCTCGACGTCAGCCATGTTCCGCCGCGTGCGCCCGGCGAGGGGATGCTGGCCGATCTCCGTGAGGGCTGGCGGGAGTTCGCGGGCCGTCCCTGGCTGTGGGGGATCGTCGTCCAGTTCTCGATAGCGAACGCGATGGTGGGCGCCGCCGACGCGGTGTACGGCCCGCTGGTCGCCCGCGACAGCCTCGGCGGCCCGGGACCCTGGGGCCTCGCCCTCGCCTGCTTCGGCGCGGGCACGGTGGCCGGTGCCCTCCTGATGACCCGCTGGAAACCCCGCCGGCTCCTGTTCGTCGGCACCCTCTGCATCTTCCCGCTGGCGCTCCCCTCGGCGGCGCTGGCGGTACCCGTCCCCGTGGGAGCCCTCTGCGCGGTGATGTTCCTGGCCGGGACCACGGTCGAGGTCTTCGGCGTCTCCTGGATGACCGCCCTGCACCAGGAGATCCCCGAGGAGAAGCTCTCCCGGGTCTCGGCCTACGACTGGTTCGGCTCCGTCTCCCTGCTGCCCCTGGCGACGGCGCTGGCGGGCCCCGCCGAGCAGGCCTTCGGCCGGGGCCCGGCCCTGTGGGGCTGCGCGGGTGTGGTCGTCGCGGTGACGGCCGCGGTGCTGGTCGTCCCGGACGTACGCAACCTCACCCGCCGCACCGTCCCGGTCACCACGCAGCCGTCGGCCGCCTCACCCGATCCCGAACGCTCCGCCGGGGGGCTCGGGTGACGGTACGGCGTCCGCGTCCCCGACCGGCCGGGCCGCGCCGACGAACTCCCGCAGCGCGGGCCCGTGTTCGACCCGCGCCGGGAAGGCGTCGGCGGCCGTACGACGGGCCAGCGGGCCGGCGTCGATCGGCCGGTGCGAGGCGATGAGCACCGCGTTCCCGAACCGTCGCCCGCGCAGCACGCCCGGCTCGGCGATGAGCGCCAGCTCCTCGAAGACGACGGCGAACGTGGCGAGTTGAGCACGCAGGAAGCCGAAGGGGGCGGAGTCCGCGAGGTTGGCCAGGTAGACCCCGTCAGCCCTCAGCACCCGCTCGGCCTCCCGCGCGTAGCCCAGCGAGGTGAGATGCGCGGGAATCCTGGACCCCCCGAAGACATCGGCGACGATCACGTCGGCGGAGTCCCCGGGCGCCGCTTCCAGCCAGCCCCGCGCGTCGGCTGCGTGCAGGGAGATCCCGGTGCCGTCCGTCAGCGGCAGATGCTCGGTGACCAGCTCAAGGAGCTCCCGGTCGGCGTCCACGACATCCTGCCGGGACCCCGGCCGGGTCGCCGCCACATACCGGGGCAGCGTGCAGGCGCCCCCGCCGAGATGCAGCACGTCCAGGGGCGCACCGGCCTCCGCCACGGCGTCCAGCACATACCCCAGCCGCCGGGCGTACTCGAACTCGAGATGCGTCGGCTCGTCGAGATCCACGTACGACTGCGGCGCCCCGTCGACGGTCAGCAACCAGGCCCGCTCCCGATCGACGTCGGGCATCAGCTTGGCGGTCCCGTGCTCGGTGACCCGGACGACGGGTATGGATTCACTCACGCCACCATTGTCGCGCCCCCAAAGAGACCCACCGCACCCCGAAAGGGGCCCGCCACAGCGCCCGACGACCACTGCGACACCCCGAAAGAGGCCCGCCGCACCACCCGACGACCACTGCGACACCCCGAAAGAGGCCCGCCGCACTGCCCGACGATCACTGTGGCGCCCCGAAAGGGGCGCGGGGAACTGCGCGACCAGCCCCCACCGGCCCGCAGTCCCCCACACACCGCAACCTCACTCCACCGAGGTCACGGTCCCCGCCCCCACCGTCCGGCCGCCCTCACGGATGGCGAACCCGAGGCCCGCCTCCAGCGGCACCTCCCGTCCCAGCTCCACGGTCATCTCCACCGTGTCCCCGGGCCGGGCCACCGCCGTCTCACCGAGGTCGACGTCCCCGACCACATCCGCCGTACGGATGTAGAACTGCGGCCGGTACCCCGTCGAGACCGGAGTCGTACGACCCCCTTCGCGCCCCGACAGGACGTACACCCGCGCCGAGAACCGCCGCGCCGGCACCACACTCCCCGGCGCCGCCACCACCTGCCCCCGCCGCACCGCGTCCCGCGGCACGCCCCGCAGCAGCAGCGCCACGTTGTCCCCGGCCTGCGCCTCGTCCATCGGCTTCCCGAAGGTCTCAAGCCCGGTGACGACGGTCTCGACATCCGCGCCGAGCACCTCCACCCGGTCCCCGACCCGCACGGTCCCCCGCTCCACGGCCCCGGTCACGACAGTGCCCCGCCCGGTGATGGTGAGCACATTCTCCACCGGCAGCAGGAACGGCGCGTCCAGATACCGCTCCGGCATCGGCACGTACGTGTCCACCGCGTCGAGCAGCGCCTCGATCGACGCCGCCCACCGCGGGTCCCCCTCCAGGGCCTTGAGCCCGGAGACCCGTACGACGGGCACGGAGTCGCCCCCGTAGCCGTGCGCGCTGAGCAGCTCCCGCACCTCCAACTCCACGAGCTCGACCAGCTCCTCGTCGGCCGAGTCCGCCTTGTTCAGCGCCACCACCACGTGGTCGACGCCCACCTGCCGGGCGAGCAGCACGTGTTCGGCGGTCTGCGGCATGATCCCGTCGAGCGCGGAGACGACGAGGATCGCCCCGTCCAGCTGCGCTGCCCCGGTGACCATGTTCTTGACGTAGTCGGCATGGCCCGGCATGTCCACGTGGGCGTAGTGCCGGGTGTCGGTCTCGTACTCGACGTGCGCGATGTTGATGGTGATGCCGCGAGCGGCCTCCTCGGGGGCCCGGTCGATGCGGTCGAACGGCACGAACGTACCGGTGCCGCGGTCGGCGAGGACCTTGGTGATGGCGGCGGTCAGGGTGGTCTTGCCGTGGTCGACATGGCCCATCGTGCCGATGTTGAGATGCGGTTTGGTGCGGACGTACGCCGTCTTGGGCATGGCTGTACCTCGAAGCCTGGTCAGCGGTGATGCGTCTCGTCAGGGCGGGACGCGGGGACCCCGGGGAACCGGCCGACCCTCCCCCTGCGGGGTCCGCCGGACTTTCCGGGGAGGGTCAGCTTCGGGCGCCGTCGACAGCGGCCGCGAGAACGGGGACGGCAGCCTTCGGCGCATCCGCGACTGCGGATGCTGCGACGAGGAAGGCGAACCGGAACATGACACAGATCATGTCCGACACGTCGCCCCACGTCGAACGGTTTTCCATGAGGCCGGTTTCACTCAATGGACCGCATCCATACGGCGATCACACATCCGCTTCGGTTACTGTCGCCGAATGCTCGATGCCAACCGCTCTGGCACCGCCACGGCCCCTCCCCGGGTCGCCGCCCAGGAGCTGACCATCGCCGTGCCCGCTCCGGTGACCTTCGGCGCGCGCTGCACGCGCGTGCTGCTGTCGCCGTGGTCCCGGCTGTCCCTGCTCGTCGCCCTGCTGGCGGCCGCCCTGTCCTCGGTGCTGCTCTTCGAACCCCAGAAGCTGTTGACGCAGGGCTGGCCGCCACAGGTGGCGGGCGCCACCGCGGTGGCGATCTTCGCCGTGGCGTACGGGCTGATCACGGTGGCGTTCGTGCCCCGGCCGATCCTGAACCTCGCGGCCGGCGCGCTGTTCGGCTCGGCGACGGGCATGGGCGCGGCCATGGTCGGCACCGTGCTCGGGGCGTGGATCTCCTTCGCGCTCGGCCGGATGCTCGGCCAGGAGGCACTGCGCCCGCTGCTGCGCGGCCGGCTGCTGAAGGCGGCGGACAACCAGTTCAGCAGGCACGGCTTCCGCTCGATGCTGGCGGTACGCCTGTTCCCCGGCGTCCCGTTCTGGGCCGCGAACTACGCCGCCGCCGTCTCCCGCATGCGGTACACCCCGTTCCTGGTCGCAACCGCCCTCGGCTCCATCCCGAACGTGGCCGCCTATGTCGTGGCAGGCGCCCGGGCCTCGACACCGACGTCCCCGGTGTTCCTGATCTCGGTGGCGGCCATCGTCGTACCGGCGGTGGCAGGAGCAGTGGTGGCATGGCGAAAGCGCCACCACCTACGCAGCGCCCCGTAACTACTGCGCCGTCAGGGGCGCAGGGAACTGCGCGCCCAGCCCCCACGGCCCGCAGCCGCCCAACGACACCACGCGGCACCCCATGGGGCGCACAGTCCCTACCGAACCGCCTCCAGAACCATCGCGTTGGCCAACCCACCCGCCTCGCACATGGTCTGCAGGCCGAAGCGAGCGCCACGCTCCCGCATCGCATGCACCAGCGTCGTCGTCAGCCGAGTCCCGCTCGCCCCCAGCGGATGCCCGAGAGCGATCGCCCCGCCGTTCACGTTCACCTTGGCGAGATCCGCCCCGGTCTCCTGTCGCCAGGCCAGCACCACGCTGGAGAACGCCTCGTTCACCTCGAACAGGTCGATGTCCTCGATGCCGAGCCCGGCCCGCCGCAGCACCTTCTCCGTCGCCGGGATCACGCCGGTCAGCATGAGCAACGGGTCGGAGCCGGTCACGGCGAACGAGTGCAGCCGGGCCAGCGGCCGCAACCCGAGCCTCGCCGCAGTCTCACCGGAGGTGATGAGCACCGCGGACGCGCCGTCGTTGATCGGGCTCGCGTTGCCCGCCGTGACGTTCCACTCGATCTGCGGGAACCGCTCGGCGAACCCGGGGTCGTAGTAGGCGGGCTTGAGCCCGGCGAGGATCTCGGCGGTGGTACCGGGCCGTACCGACTCGTCACGGGCGACGCCGTCCAGCGGAGCCACCTGCGCGTCGAACAGCCCCGCCGCCCACGCGGCCGCCGCCTTCTGGTGCGAGGAGACGGCGAAGGCGTCCATCTCCGCGCGGCCGAGCGACCACTTCGCGGCGATGAGCTCGGCGCTGATGCCCTGCGGGACCAGGCCCTCCGGGTAGCGCGCGGCGACCCCGGGGCCGAAGGGATCCTTGCCGGCCGGCACGTTGGACCACATCGGCACCCGGCTCATCGACTCGACGCCGCAGGCGACGACGATGTCGTAGGCGCCGGACATGACCCCCTGCGCGGCGAAGTGCACGGCCTGCTGGGAGGAGCCGCACTGGCGGTCCACCGTGGTCGCCGGGACCGTCTCGGGGAAGCCGGCGGAGAGGACGGCGTACCGGGTGGTGTTCATGGCCTGCTCGCCGACCTGGTCGACGGTGCCGCCGATCACGTCGTCGATGAGGGCGGGGTCGACGCCGGAGCGCTCGACAAGGGTGCGCAGGGTGTGGGCGAGGAGTTCTACGGGGTGGACGTGCGCCAGGGACCCGTTCGGCCTGCCCTTCCCGACGGGGGTGCGTACGGCTTCGACGATGACTGCGTCACGCATCACGGGGACCTCGATTGCCAGTCTCGACTACCGGTGAGTAGGAAATCCGAACCCACCATAACTCTGCGAGTTTGAAAATCCAACCCTCCACTAGAATGACCCCATGGCCGCCTCCAAACACCCCCGCCCGTGCTCGATCGCCGACGCACTGGCACTCGTCGGCGAGAAGTACTCCCTGCTGGTCCTGCGGGAGGTGTATCTGGGCAACGGCCGCTTCGACCAGCTGGTGCGCAACATCGGCGCCCCGCGCGACATCCTGGCCACCCGGCTGCGCCGGCTCGTCGACGCCGGGATCCTCACCAAGCGCGTCTACAGCGAGCGGCCGCAGCGCTTCGACTACCGGGCCACCCAGGCGGGCCTCGAACTGGAGCCGGTCCTGATGACCCTGATGGCCTGGGGCGACCGCCACCTCCACCCGGACGGCGACCGCCCCATGGTGATCGAGCACAGCTGCGGCCGGACCCTCGCCCCGGTCGTCGTCTGCACGGCGTGCGGCGACCCGGTGCGGCACGAGGACCTGACGGCCCACCCGCAGGCACCGGGCTGGACCGTCACCGGACCGGAAGCCGCCTGAGCGTCCCACTCCCCCCGGCGGAGGACGCCGGGCCGCCCGGCAGTCACGCGAACGCGGCCTCCCCGTCGCTCACCAGGGATGCGCCTCCAGGTACTTGGCGATGTCCGCGCGCTCCCAGGCACCGTCGCCGATGACGATCCGGTAGCGGCGCCGGAGGGTGTCACCGGGGGCCAGTTCCAGCTCGTCGTGGAAGGCCCAGGAGGGGGCGATGCCGGCGAACGGGTCGTTGCGCACGAACCAGTGGGCGGGGTGGCTGCCCTGGGCGCCCGAGTGGTCGTTCTCCGGGGCGTGTTCGAAGACGACGGTGGCATGGCCGTCGGCGCCGTCGTGCTCGCCGGACAGGGCGAGCCAGGCGGACCGGGAGCCCATGAGTTCCGGCCCCTCCCCCTCGGGGCCGATGATCCGGCCGTCCCGGAAGGCGCGCGGGCCGCGCCAGAACAGGCCGGTGTAGCCCGCCTGTTCGCGCCCGGCCGTGGTCGGGCTGCCGAACAGCAGCGGTTCGGCACGGCGGTTGGTGATCGCGCTGGTCCAGGTGAGCGCCCAGGAACCGGAGTCGGGGTCCACGTCGTGGACCTCCACCCGCCGCTGCTCTTCCGCCCACAGCGTCCCGTCGTACGGATGCCAGGTCAGCCGCTCCGCGACCACCAGACGGCCGTCGGCCGAGGACAACTCGTCGAAGCCGACGTGCCGCATCGAGCCGACACGCTCCGGGATGGCGAGGTAACCCTGGCCGTGGACATAGGAGTTGCCGCCCCACAGGTTCGCGCCCGACAGGTGCGAGGCGGTCAGGGAGAGACCCTTGTGCCAGCGGTGGTCGTTGGGCCGGTAGTCGGTGACGACGTCCCCGGCGAGGGTACGGATCGGGTGCAGGTAGGGCCTCGGGGCCTCCCAGGCCGCCTCGGGCCGGTAGACGTACGAGAAGAGCTGCACGCCGGTGACCGGCTCGGTCACGGTGATCCGGTCGCCGTGGGTGTGCGTGATCCGCAGCTCGCCGCTCACGCGGACACCTCCTCGCGCACGGACGGCGCCCAGCCCGGGGCACCCCCGTGCAGAGCCGTGTAGTAGGGGTCACCGGGGCCGATCTCGCCCGCGCGGACGGTCGTGTCGGTGAACGCCGCCTTGTACAGCGCGGTGATCAGCTCCAGACTGGTGCGCCCGTCCGCACCGCTGGCGCGCGGCCGCTCCCCCGCCCGCATGGCGGCGACCAGCTCGCGCAGCTGGGCCAGGTGCGAGCTGGGCACGTCCGGGCCGAAGTCCCGCCAGGCCGCCGCCTCGTCGGCGGGGACGCCCGGGGCCGGGGTGATGCGCCAGTTCTCGTTGCCGTGCCCGTACAGATGGGTCAGTTCGACCGTCGCGCGCTCGCAGTCGATGCGGATGCCGCTGACCTCGTCGGGGCTGAGCACGCTGTTCACGACCGTGGCCAGGGCGCCGTTCGCGAACCGGACCAGGGCGGTGGAGACGTCCTCGGTCTCCACGTCGTGCACCAGCCGGCCGGCCATCGCCCGTACCTCGCTCCACGGCCCGAGCAGGTCGAGGAGCAGATCCGTCTGATGGATGCCGTGGCCCATCGCCGGGCCGCCGCCCTCGGTCGCCCAGCGGCCCCGCCAGGGCACCGCGTAGTAAGCGGTGTCCCGGTACCAGGTGGTCTGGCAGTGGGCGACCAGCGGACGGCCCAGCGCCCCCTGGGCGAGCAGCCGCCGTACATGGGTGGACGCGGAGCCGAACCGGTGCTGGAAGACGATGGAGGCGTACGGCCCGCCGTCCGTGCCCTCCTCCGCCTCGACCGCGTCGAAGTCGGCGAGGCTCGGCACCGGCGGCTTCTCGCACCACACCCAGGCGCCGGCCCGCAGCGCGGCCACCGTCTGGTCCCGGTGCAGGGTCGGCGGGGTGCCGATGGTGACCAGGTCGGGGCGCTGTTCGGCGAGCATCCGGTCCAGGTCGGTGTAGGCGTGCGGGATGCCGGCCTCGGCGCAGAAGGCCTGGACCGCGGTGCCATCGATGTCGACGGCGGCGACGACCTCGGTCTCGCCCTCCGCGGCCAGCCGGGCCAGGGCAGGCAGATGGGAGCCGCGCCCGATGGCGCCGGAGCCGACGACGGCGGCTCTGATGCGCCGCCCGGCGAAGGGGGCTGTCGAGCGGGGGGAGCGGGGCATGGACGTGATCAGCACTCCTCGGGCGTGTACCGACGATGGGCGAAGTCCCGCCCGACGCGCGCCGCACACGCACTCCGATGTGCAGGAGCAAGCGCTTTCTCCTGCAGAAACGTAAGCGGCGGCACCTTGACCGGTCAACACCCCGTGGCCGGCCGTCCGTCTGCCGAACCCCCTGTGTCCCCGCTGTCACCCCGGCCCGATACGCTGCCGCTGCACGCGCATGATCACGTGCACCCGTGCGATTCACGTGTGCCCGCGCGACCGTCAGCCCCTTCCTCACCCCTGGGACGCCGTACCTTCATGTCTTGGTTTGAATCGCTGGTCCTCGGCCTCGTCCAGGGGCTGACCGAGTTCCTGCCCGTCTCCTCCAGCGCGCATCTGCGGCTGACCGCGGCCTTCTCCGGCTGGGAGGATCCGGGAGCCGCCTTCACCGCGATCACCCAGATCGGCACGGAGACCGCGGTGCTGATCTACTTCCGCAAGGACATCGGGCGGATCGTCTCGGCCTGGTTCCGGTCGCTGTACACCAAGGCGATGCGGCGGAACCACGACGCGCAGATGGGCTGGCTGGTGATCGTCGGCTCGATCCCGATCGGTGTGCTGGGCATCACGCTCAAGGACCAGATCGAGGGCCCGTTCCGCGATCTCCGGATCACCGCGACCATGCTCATCGTCGTCGGCGTCGTCATCGGCGTCGCCGACCGGCTCGCCGCCCGCGACGAGACGGGGGGCAAGCACCGGGCGCCCAAGCAGCGCAAGACGCTTGAGAACCTCGGGGTCAAGGACGGCCTGATCTACGGCCTCTGCCAGGCCTGCGCCCTGATCCCCGGCGTCTCCCGCTCCGGTGCCACCATCAGCGGCGGCCTGTTCATGGGCTACCGGCGCGAGGCGGCGGCCCGCTACTCCTTCCTGCTCGCCGTCCCGGCGGTGCTGGCCTCCGGCGCCTTCGAGGTCAAGGACTCGGTGGGCGAGGGCGAGGTGGCCTGGGGCCCGACCCTGTTCGCCACGGTGATCGCGTTCGCGTCCGGATACGCGGTGATCGCGTGGTTCATGAAGTGGATCTCCAACAAGAGCTTCATGCCGTTCGTCTGGTACCGCATCGCCCTCGGCGTCGTCATCATCGCCCTGGTCTCGGCGGACGTCCTCAGCCCGCATGCGGCGGAGTCGGCGAGCTAGGCGCTGCCGGGAAGGGCCGCGCCGGGTCGTCGACTGTCTGCAGCGCTGTGGGGGCTGGTCGCGCCCACGCGGCAGTAGCCGCAGATCTAATACAGCCCCGCGCCCCTTCGGGGAGCTGTCGGCCGCGCGGCCGGGGTCCCCTGGTGGTAGTACATGCGCCAGCCCGTCTCCGTGCGGCGCCACAGGGAGCTGCGCCAGGCCCGGCGACCCTGGTTCTCCGCGAAGTACGTCAGGTGCACGATGCCCGGGGCCAGTTCGGTCCCGGACATCCCGGTCACCTCGACCGGTGACTCCGGGGACACCGATCCCCCGCTGGTCACCGTCAGGATCGACGTCGCGTCCCAGCGCCGGCCGGACACCCCGACCTCGGTGAACGCCGGATCGAGCAGTTCCAGGACGAGGTCCGGGCGGGCGCGCACCTCGGGATCGAGAAGCCGCAGCTCCGCGTCGATGGCCGCCTGTACCGCCCGCTGGTCCTCGTCCCCCGCCCGCTGGTCCTCGTCCCCCGCCCGCTGGTTCTCGTCCGTCATACGCCGACCCTATGGAAGCGCCGCTGCCGGGCCCGGCGAATATCCGCTCGGGATCAGCCCAGCTTGAGCAGCAGGTCCGCGAGTCCGGCCGGCATGGTGATCATGCAGTCGTGGCCGGTGGGCAGTTCCCAGACCTGCTGGGTGGCGGGGACCGGTCGGCGCACGACGCCCTCCGGGACGTTCGCCACACAGTGGATGTGGGTCCGGGGGATGGTGCGAACGGCCGGATCGTCCAGGCGCACCGGCTGCTGGAAGCTGCGCACCGACTGGTCGGACAGCATGCTGCGCAGCCACGCCACGTCCGCCGCCTCGGTCACCCCGAACAGCCCGTAGGGCGGCGGCAGTTTCGGCAGCGGCGGGACCCGCCAGCCGCTGTCGGAGGCGAGGGCACGGTCGATCAGGGCCCGGGTCACGGGCTGGATGTCGGCCGCGGTCTCGCCGTGCTCCGGGACCATCGCGTCGAGGTAGACCAAGTGCCCGACACGCTCCGGGACTTCGTTGGCCGCGGACGAGACCACGAGCCCCGCGTAGCTGTGCCCGACGAGGACGACGTCGGTGAGGTCCTCGTCCCTGATCAGCCCGACGACGTCGGCCACATGGGTGTCGAGGCCGACGTCCGGGCCGAGCAGAGGGGCCTTCTCGCCGTGACCGGTCAGGGAGGGTGCGTCCACCCGGTGCCCGGCCGCCGTCAGCAGGGGGACCACCCGCTCCCAGCACTCCCCGCTGTGCCAGGCACCGTGTACCAGCAGATACGTCGACATGATCGGGCTCCTTCGTTGCAGGTCGCTGTCACCGGCCACGTTCGCGGCCCGGCTCGGGCCATGGCAGAGCCCCGGTGATCCTGGGGGTGACAGGACCAGGCACGGGCACGGGGACCGCATTACGGTGGCGGGATGGCCGACGAACCGAACCTGCTGGGCGCCTACGTGCGCGCCCGCCGCGAGCTGGTCACGCCGGAGCAGGTCGGCATTCCCGTGCTGGGGGTACGGCGGGTGCCGGGGCTGCGCCGGGAGGAGGTCGCGATGCTGGCCGGCATCAGCTCCGACTACTACCTGCGCCTGGAGCAGGGCCGCGACCGCAACCCCTCCGTACAGGTCCTGGAGTCCCTCGCCCGCGTCCTGCGGCTCGACGAGGACGCGACGGCGTATCTGCTCCGCCTGGGCGCCGACCGGCCCCGCCGACGCCGGCGCCGGGCCCGGAGGGAGACCGTCCCGGCAGGCGTCACCCAGCTCGTCGCCGCGCTGCCGCTCCCCGCCCTCGTCGAGGGCCGCTACTTCGACGTCCTCGCCGTCAACGCCCTGGCGACGGCGCTGTCACCGCGGTTCTCGGTCGGCGCCAACCGGCTGCGGGACATCTTCCTCGACCCCGCCGAACAGGCCCTTCACCCCGGCTGGGAGGAGGCCGGTGCCGGTATGGTCGCCGGCTTCCGCCGCTCCGTCGGGACGGACACGGACGACCCCCGCGTCATCGACCTCGTCGGCGAACTCTCCGTCGCGAGCCCGCACTTCAGCCGACTCTGGGCCCGGCACGACGTGGCTTCCTGCGACGGCGCGGCCAAGGTCATCGACCACCCCCAGGTCGGCCGCCTGCGGCTGAACCGGGAGCGGCTGAGCGTCAGCGGCACGGCGGGGCAGACGCTCGTCGTCTACCACCCGGACCCGGGCAGCGGCAGCGCCGAGAAGCTGGCGATGCTCGCGTCGGCGACGACCATGGCGTGAGCAGCGGGCCCGGGGCGCGGAAACGGCTCCCGCGACGTGAGCGCGGGGCGGTCGTCCGCGGTGTGGGCGCGGCTGGGCGGCGTATCTCGGCCAACCCCCGACACCCCCCGCTTTCACGGGAGTTGGCGCCATCGCAGCGGCTCCGGCGAGGGGGAAGGCCAGGGCAGGGGCACCCGGCCGGATCCGCGTCGCGACCATCCGCCGGGCAAATACCGAGGCTTGGCGCCCTGCCCGCCGTCTCGCCCGTGACCAACCCCATACGGTCTGCGTAGTGGCCCGGTGGCGCAGGGTCAGTTCTTGCCCCTACGCTGTTCGGTATGTCCCCCGATTCCCGAACCCCTGGTTCCGTGCGGTCTGCTGCCGAGGTCAACGAGCACATCCGGGCGCTGTGGCTGCGTGCGGGCGGAACACTGTCGGCCCAGGAGCGGACGGAGTACGAGCTGCTGGTGGTCGAGTGGGCCGAGGCGGTCCGCGAGCAGATCATCGAGGCGGCCTGACCGGCTGAGGGTTCAGCGGCCCCCGGAGACCCGCAGCACCGTGCCCGTCGTGTAGGAGGCCTCGGGCGACAGCAGCCAGGAGATGGCGGCCGCGATCTCCTCGGGATGTCCCGCACGGCCCAACGGCGTGGTGGCACCGACCCGTTCGGCCCGGCCGGGGTCGCCCATCGCCGCGTGGATCTCCGTCTCGATCACACCGGGCGCCACCGCGTTGACCCGCACGCCGTCCGGGCCGAGTTCCTTGGCGAGGCCCACGGTGAGGGCGTCGACGGCCGCCTTGGTCGCCGCGTAGTGGACGTACTCGCCGGGGCTGCCGAGGGTGGCCGCCGCCGAGGACACGTTCACGATCGCACCGCTGCCGCGCGGTCCCATCAGCCGGGCCGCCCGGCGTGAACACAGCAGTGTGCCCAGCAGGTTGACCTCCACGACCCGGCGCAGGTCCGCGGTCTGCGCGTCGGCCAGCCGACCGAACGGCCCGGTCACGGCGGCGTTGTTCACCAGCCCGGTGACGGCCCCCACTTCCCGCTCCGTCCTGTCGAACAGCCGCTCCACATCGGCCTCCACGGCCGTGTCCACCTGAAGGACGGCACACCGCGCCCCGGCCTTCCGCACCCTCTCCGCGACCGCCTCGGCGGCATCCCCGTCCCGGACGTAACCGATCACCACATCGTGCCCGTCGGCGGCGAGCCGCAGACAGGTCGCGGCGCCGATACCCCGGCTGCCACCGGTGACCACTGTGACGGGACGTGGCATTGCAAACCTCCTGGAACCGGCCGGACAGCGATCTTACGACCGCAGATACGCGAGCATGCCGCCTGCCGCCGGGTACGGCCGCGCCTCGGGCAACAGGCCGGCTGCCAGGCCGCGCGTTGAAGTGCGGGTCCCGCTCGGAATCCCACTGCACCCGCGCGGGCGCGCGCCGCAACTCCCGTTGCCGGGCGACCTGGTTCATCCGGGGGAAGGACGGCTTGATCGCGCCGAGCCGCCTTCACAGGGAAGCGCGGCCAGAATCCCTCAGTCGGCATTGCGTGTTTCAGTCGGCCGCTCGGCGCCCAGCGTCGGGTGTGGCGCCGAGGTGATCAGGCGGGGCTTCGTCGTCAGGAGCGGGCGAGGCGCGGGATCAGGCGTTCCGCGTTGCCGCGATTGACGGCATGCAGCTCTTCCGGGCCCCAGTGCGGACAGTCGTCGAGTCCGGTGTCGAAGCCGGTGCCCCAGTCCTCCGGGAGCATCGGGAAATCGCTGCCGTAGAGGACGTGCCCGGGCAGGGCGAAGGCGAGCAGTGACGGCAGGGAGGCCGGACCGGCGGAGACGGCGGTGTCGAAGTAGAAGCGCCGCAGCTCGCCCAGCAGCCCCGCGGGGGTGGCATCGGGATCGAGCCGGGCGGCGACGGCGAACCGGTCGGCGGCGTACGGGAGGAAGCCGCCTGCGTGCGGGAGGACCAGCCGGAGCCGGGGGTAGCGGCCGGGGACACCGTGCACGGCCAGGTGCAGGGCGGTGCGGGCGGTGTCGTACGGGAAGTCCACCAGAGGACTGGGCAGGCCCGGGACGGGCGCGACAGGTGGCGCGGTGGGGTGGACCAGGACGACGGCGGAGCGGGCGTCCAGCTCGGCCCAGAGGGGTTCGAACGCCGGGTCGCCCAGATAGCGGCCGTAGATGTTGGACAGCACCAGCACGCCGTCGGCGTTCAGGACGTCCAGGGCGTGGGCGGTCTCGGCGAGCGCCCCGTCCATGTCCGGCAGGGGGAGCACGGCGAAGTGGCCGAAGCGGTCGGGCCGGTCCTTCACGATCTCGGCCGTGTACTCGTTCACGCTCCGGGCGCCTGTGCGGGCTTTGGCGGGGTCGTCCGGGGGCGCGACGGGCGCGGGGAACGACAGGATGCCGGTCGCGATCGAACGACGGTCCATCATCGCGAGCGCGCTCGGTTTGTCCCATGCGGGCGCGGGCCAGCCCAGGGCCGCGGCACGCTCGGCCATCGGGCCGCTGCGGTCCGGCGGGATCAGGTGCTGGTGGACATCAATGCGTGCGGGGTCGGTCATGCCGGTCCGAGCCTTCCTCCGGTGGGGGTGAGGGTGCGGTGGGGCAGCCCACATCTGGATCGGTACCCACGCGAGGGACGGCGAGCGGCCGGCCTACGGCCTGGCCCCGGACAGCGGACGGATCGGGCCGCGAGACCGCCCGGGCGGCCCAGCCGTCGGCGCGCCGGCAGGCAGTCGGACCGAGGTGGGCGAGCCAGCATGATCGCTCGCCTGCACGCTGCGAGGCGGCCCTGCTGTTCGCCGGAGCCAGGAGCGGGTGCGGGATCCGCCGGCGGTGATCTCCTCGCAGCGGCTGGTCAGGCGCGCGGGCGCCCCTGACCTGCCCGGTTCGCGGCGAGTTGTCTTGATCACGAAGTGGGGCGTTGCTAAGCCTTTGGCACTCGACTCCAGTGAGGACGACGTGTATCAAGAGCCCCCTTTCCCCGTTCCTCCGCGTTCACGTGTCCGGGGATTCATCTGCGCCGTCGCGGCCCTTGCCCTCGTGACGGTCACCGCCGCGACAAGTCCCCCCGACGCGGACACCCGGACCACGGCGGACCCGGCAGCCGTGGTCCGAGAGTGGAACGCCGTCGCCATCGACACGATCAAGACCAGTCTCGGCCCACGCCCCTCCGGGCAGGCAGCGATCTGGGAGGGTTTCGTCTCCGTCGCCGTGTACAACGCCGTGGTGGGGATCGAAGGCGGCTACGCCCTGTACAAATGGCGCGAGCACGGTCCGGCCAGGGCATCCTCCGCGGCTGCCGCCGCCACTGCGGCCCACGACGTGCTGCTCGCCTGCTTCCCCGCCTTCAAGGAGCGGCTCGACACCGCCTACGCGGACTCGCTCGCCGCTCTTCCGGCCGGTCAGGCCAGGGACAGGGGCGTCGGCTACGGAAAGCGCGCCGCCGCCCGCATCATCGAACTCCGCGAAGGCGACGGAAGGTTCGCGGACGTTCCTTTCACCGCTTCCCCGGCACCGGGGGTCTGGCGGCCCACCCCGCCCGCGTTCCAGCCCTTCATCGACACCTGGCTCGCGAGGCTCCGCCCCCTCCTGCTCGCCTCCCCGCAGCAGTTCCGCCCCGGCGGACCACCCGCCCTCTCCTCGGCCGCCTACGCCGCGGATGTCCAGGAGTCGAAGGCCATGGGCGCGAAGACCGGCTCGGGCAGGAGCGCGCAGCAGACCGAGACCGCCCTCTTCTTCAGCGGCAACCTGGTCGAACAGGTCCAGGCGGCCGTACGGGACCACGCCGCCCGGCACCGGCTCGGCATCGCCGAGACGGCCCGGCTGTTCGCCGCGGTCAACGCGTCGGCGACCGACGCCGTCGTCACGGCATGGGACGCCAAGCTGCACTACGGCACCTGGCGGCCGATCACCGCCATCCGCCTCGCCGACACCGACGGCAACCCCGCGACGACGGCGGACCCGGCCTGGGAGCCGCTGCTCCTCACCCCACCGCACCCGGACTACGTCGCCGGCCATACGACCGTCGCGGCTGCCGTGGCACGCGCGCTGACCGGCGTCCTCGGCACCTCGCGCATCGACCTCCGCGTCCCCTCCGAGGTCACCGGCACCACGCGGTTCTACGGGTCCGCCGACGACCTCGACCGGGACGTCGTCGACGCCCGGGTGTGGGGCGGCGTCCACTCCCGCACGGCGGACGTGGCCGGCTGCCGGGCCGGCACCCACGTGGCCGCCTGGGCGCTGGACCACTACTTCCAGCCGGTCGCCAGGAACGGCACCCGGCCGTCCCCGCGGACACGACCCGATCGGCAGGACAGACTCGCCGAGCCGAAGTGCGGCGACGACACGGCCTGAACCACGGAGCCGAAGAGAACCGGGCGTCGAGCCGGGCTTCCGATCCTGCCTTGAGCACCGGATCAGCGGGGAGGCCTTGTGGCGAGCACGGATACGGAAGGTGGATTCCTGTTCGACTGACCGGCGTTCATGTGCTCAGGGGCGGGGGTGCCTCGGTTCGAACACCACCGAATATCGCCCGTGCCCCTTGGCTCTGCCCGCCCCGTGCCCAACACTGAGCCGATGACGCAGCGTGTGGAGCTCGCGACCGTGATGGACCGGCTGGCCGTGGACGAGATGGTCACCGAGTACGCGGCGGCCGTCGACGACGGTGACTGGACGGCGTACCGGAGGCTGTTCGCGGCGGACGGGCGGGCCGACTACCGCTCCGCCGGCGGGATCGAGGGCGATGCCGGGCAGGTGGCCGGATGGCTGGCGGAGAACCTGACCCTCTTCTCGATGCGACAGCATCTGATCGTCAACCGCCGGGTACGGTTCGGGATCCTGGACCAGGACACCGGCGACACCGCCCATCTGCGGGCCGACTACGTCAACCCCATGCGTTTCGCAGGCGGCGACGCCACCTCCACCGCCCCGGACTTCGTGTGCGGCGGCCGCTACTCCTTCGCGTTCGTGCGCACCGGGGACGGCTGGCGGCTGCGCCAGGTGGTCGTCGAGGAGAGGTGGCGCCGACTGCCCGACCCGCGCGTGCTCGCCGTCCCCGACTGAGCCCGCTCCCATGCCCCCTGTCGGAGATCCCACCGGGTCCCGCACACTGGAAGGACCCGGGGGCAGGAGGCGATGGATGAGGACCGTCGAGCGCTGGCTCACCTCCCCGTGGCGGCGTTCCTGCGTCGGGGCACTGACGGGCGCCCTGCCGGTGCTGGCCTTCCCGGCGCCGTCGCTGTGGTGGTTCGCCTATGTCGCGCTGGTCCCCTGGCTGCTGCTGGCCCGCTCGGCGCCGACCGGGCGGCGGGCGGCGTACGACGGCTGGTGCGGCGGGTTCGGGTTCATGGTCGCCGTGCACCACTGGCTGCTGCCGAGCCTGAGCGTCTTCATCTTCCTGATCGCCGGACTGCTGAGCGTGCTCTGGGCACCCTGGGGCTGGGTGACGCGCCGGCTGCTGGGCGGGGTGCCGTCGCCGGGGCGGGCCGCGGTCGCGGTGCTGGTGCTGCCGTCGGGCTGGCTGATGGTGGAGCTGGCGCGGTCCTGGCAGGGGCTCGGCGGGCCGTGGGGCATGCTCGGCGCGACCCAGTGGCAGGTGACGCCGGCGCTGCGGCTGGCCTCGGTCGGCGGGGTGTGGCTGCTGAGCTTCCTGGTGGTGGCCGTCAATGTCGCGGTCACCGTGCTCATATCCGTGCGGGAGGCACGCGTGCCCGCGGTGGCCTCGCTGGTGGCCACGGCCGCCGCGACCTCCGCGGCCTGGGTGTGGTCGCCGCGCCCGGACGTCGACGGTCACGTCCGCATCGCCGTCGTACAGCCCGGTGTCGTCGACGGCACCGACAGCGGCGACCGGCGGTTCGACAGGGAGGAGCAGCTGACCCGGCAGCTGGCCGGGCGGCATCCGGACCTGATCGTCTGGGGGGAGAGCAGTGTCGGGTACGACCTCGGGGACCGGCCCGATCTGGCGCGGCGGATCGCGGCCCTCTCGCGGGAGACCGGCGCGGACATCCTGGTCAACGTCGACGCCCGGCGCTCCGACCGGCCCGGCATCTACAAGAGCTCCCTCCTGGTGGGTGCCGACGGCCCGACCGGGGAGCGGTACGACAAGATGCGCCTGGTCCCGTTCGGCGAGTACATACCGGCGCGCTCCCTGCTCGGCTGGGCCACCTCGGTCGGCAAGGCGGCCGGCGAGGACCGGCGGCGCGGCACCGAGCAGGTGGTGATGAACGTCGGCCACGGGCTGCGGGTCGGCCCCATGATCTGCTTCGAGACGGCGTTCCCCGACATGAGCCGGCATCTCGCCCAGGACGGTGCGCAGGTGCTGATCGGCCAGTCGTCGACGTCCACCTTCCAGGGCAGCTGGGCCCCCGAGCAGCATGCCTCGCTGGCCGCGCTCCGGGCCGCCGAGACCGGCCGCACGATGGTGCACGCCACGCTGACCGGGGTGTCCGCCGTCTACGGCCCGTCCGGCGAGCGCATCGGCCCCTGGCTCGGCACCGACGCGAGCACCGCCCGGGTCTACGAGGTGCCGATCGCCCGCGGTGTCACCCCGTTCGTGCGGTACGGCGACTGGCCGGTGGACGGCGCGCTGCTGGTGCTGGCCGCCTACTGCCTGGCCGAGGGGCTGCGGACGGTCAGGCTGCGCCGGGGTGCCGCCGAACCTCTCGTACCACCTGCTCGCAGAGTTCATGAGTCGCCAGTGCGTCCCGGGCGCTGAGCACCTTCCCGGCGCGGACGGCGTCGAGGAAGGCGAGTACGGCCTGCTCGATGCCGCGTTGCCGGGCGACCGGCACCCAGTCGCCGCGCCGCCGGACCGTCGGCTGCCCCTTGTGGTCGATCACCTCGGCGAGGTTGAGGACCTGGCGCTTGGTGTCCTGCCCGGAGACCTCCAGGATCTCCTCGGCCGAGCCGCTGAGCCTGTTCATCACGCCGAGCGCGGTGAAGCCGTCCCCGGCGAGCTGGAGGACCACGTGGTGCAGCAGGCCGTCGGCGACCCGGGCGCGGACGGTCACGTCCTCGACGGGGCCGGGGGCGAGGAAGCGCAGGGTGTCGACGACGTGGATGAAGTCGTCGAGGATCATCGTGCGGGGTTCCTCGGGCAGCCCGATCCGGTTCTTCTGCATCAGGATCAGCTCGCGCGGGTGGTCGGCGCACTGCACGTAGCCGGGGGCGTGGCGCCGGTTGAAGCCGACGGACAGCGACACGTTCCGCGCCTCGGCCAGGGTCACCAGGCGCGCGGAGTCTTCCAGTCGGTAGGCGAGGGGCTTGTCGACGTACGTCGGTACGCCCGCCTCCAGCAGCCGGGTGACGATCTCGGGGTGGGCGACGGTGGCCGCGTGCACGAAGGCGGCGTCGAGGTCCTGGGCGAGGAGGTCGTCGAGGGTCGCGTGCCGGTGGCCGGCGGGCAGGCGGAGGCTGTCGGCGACCCGGGCGAGGGTGGCGGGGGTGCGGGTCTGCAGATGGAGTTCGAGCCCCGGCTGCATGGCCAGCACCGGCAGGTAGGCCTTCTGCGCGATGTCGCCGAGTCCGATGCAGCCGACCTTCACTGGCGCTCCCCTAGCGGTTGCCTACGCGTGCCTGTGCGGAAGCATACGGGCCGATAATCCGTGGTGGGATCGGCCGGGGTGGGCCAGGATGCCGGGCATGACCACCGAACGCCGTATGCCCGCCGTCGACGCCGACGAACGCTCCATGCTGGAGGGCTGGTTGGAGTTCCACCGGCAGACCCTCGCGGTGAAGTGCGAGGGCCTGACCGACGCGCAGCTCAGGACCGCCTCCGTGGCGCCGTCCCCGTTGTCCCTGATGGGACTGGTGCGGCACATGGCCGACGTGGAGCGGTCCTGGTACCGCAGGGTCCTCGCCGCGGAGGAGGCGCCGCCGCTGTACTTCAGCGACGAGGACCCGGACGGCGAGTTCCACCTCACCGAGGCGGACACCTGGCAGGAGGCGTACACGACCTGGCAGGCCGAGATCGAGGCCGCCCGGCAGGCCGCGGCCGGCTTCGGTCTCGACGACCTCTCCAAGGGCCGCCACCGCCGCACCGGGCAGCAGATCAACCTGCGCTGGATCCACACCCACATGATCGAGGAGTACGCCCGGCACAACGGCCACGCCGACCTGATCCGGGAGCGGATCGACGGCGCGACCGGCGACTGACGTCAGCCTCGCACCCACCCGCCCCTCGTACGGGGCGCGAGATCACCCGTGCGGGGCACCAAACTCCCGTCGGCGGTGTCAACGCCCGCGCCGACCCAGCAGAGTTGCGCGGGTGCATCGAACGACGACCACCGCAGCGCTCCTGGTCACCGTGACCGTCTCGGCCCTCTCCGGCTGTGTGACGGTCCAGCGCCCGGCAACGCCCGGCCCGCCTCCGGGTGCGGCGCCCTCACTGCCGTCGGTGCCCCGCCCGGACGGCAGCGCCGAGCCGAGAGTGGTGCAGGCGCCGGCCAAGGAGGCCCTGGAGATGGTCGGCCCGTCCCGTCCGGCCCACCCGGCCGCACCGACCGCCTCCCAAGCCCCCGCGCCCCCTCCCCCGGCCCACCACCGCGCCCCGGCGGCCCCGCGCGCCGCCACCCCGCACCCCCGCACCGCTCACCGGTCGCACCGCCCGGAGGCCGACGTCCCCGGCCTCTCCCGCTCCGTCCCGAAGGCCCCGGACGTGTGCGCACTCGGCAAGCAGTACGGCGGCTGGGCCGCGGACAGCCCGCAGGCCCGGATCTGCGAGCAGACGTACGGGCGGTGAGACGCCGGCCGGGCGCGCTCCGGGTGCCTGGGCCGGCCCGGGCACCCGGAGCGGAATGACGGCGCGTGGGGCCGCCGGGGGCGGGGACCCACCGGTGGCCCGGGTCGGCCCAGGCCCTACTTCGGCCGCTGTCGCGGCGGGCCCCAGGATTCGCCGCCCGGGCCTTCGTCGTCGCCGAGTCGCAGCTCCAGGCGGGTGATCGCGGCCCGGACCCCGTGGCCGTACCCGTCGTCGCCGAGTGCGGCGGCCGCGCCGCGAGCCCGGTGCAGATGGCTGCGGGCGGCCTCGGTGCGGCCGAGCTTCACGTAGTCGGCGGCGAGGTTCAGATGCAGGGAGGGATAGAAGCCGCGCAGCCCCACGGCTCCCTCCGCCTCGTCCGCCGCCGACAACGCCCTCAGATCCCAGGCGAGTTCGTCGGACGGGTCGTCCTGGGTGTCGGCCAGGTAGTGGGCCAGGGTGCAGCGGTGCAGCGGCCGGCCGTGCTCGCCGATCTCCGTCCACAGGTCGAGCAGGCGCCGGCGGGCCTCCTCACGGTCCCCGGCGTGGTGCAGCATCACGACCTGCCCGATCCGCGTGAGCACGGCATCGGGCGCCGTACGCTCCTGTCGCTCCGCCACGGGGCCCTCCGGGCTGTAGGCCGGTTGTGTGTTACCGACGTTAAGTGGAGCCGCCTGCTTTTGTGGTCAGGCGACGCCGTTTCGCTGCGGGCCGGTGGGCGACTGCAGGCCGTGGGGGCTGATCGCGCCCACGCGGCGGAGCCGCACATCGACAGAGCCCCGCGCCCCTAGGGGGTTGCGCCCCCGCCGGTTCTCAGCCCAGGTCGGGAATGCACCAGTCGATCGGCTCGTGGCCCTGGGCCGCGACCGCCTCGTTGATCTTGGTGAACGGGCGGGTGCCGAAGAACTTCGCGGCGGAGAGCGGGGACGGGTGCGCGCTCTGGATCACCACGTGGCGGGTCCCGTCGATCAGCCGGGCCTTCTTCTGCGCGTAGCCGCCCCAGAGGACGAAGACCGCCGGGTCGGACCGCTCGGCGACGGCACGGATCACCGCGTCCGTGAACTTCTCCCAGCCCTTGTTCTTGTGCGAGTTGGCCTCACCGGCGCGGACCGTGAGGACCGCGTTGAGCAGCAGCACGCCCTGCCGGGCCCACGGCATCAGATAGCCGTTGTCCGGCGCCTTCTCCCAGCCCAGCTCCTCGCGCATCTCCTTGTAGATGTTCCGCAGGGACGGCGGGATCTTCACCCCGGGGCGGACGGAGAAGCACAGGCCGTGGCCCTGGCCCTCGCCGTGGTACGGGTCCTGGCCGAGGACGAACACCTTGACCTGGTCGTACGGCGTCGCCTCCAGCGCGGCGAAGACCTCCTCGCGCGGCGGGTAGACGGGGCCCTTCGCCCGCTCCTCCTCGACGAACTCGGTCAGCTCCTTGAAGTAGGGCTGCTGGAGCTCGTCACCCAGAACCCCGCGCCAGGACTCGGGCAGCATGGCGATGTCGGTCACGTCAACGTCCTCACGAATTGCGGTCACTTGCAGATCCTGCTGATATCGAAAAACCTACAGGCGACCACTGACAACCGGTGCCGGACGGCCGTTTCACCAGCTGGTCTTGCGGTGCAGCTCCCACATCATCATGATCGTAGACGGGTCGAGCGCCTGTTCGCCGCCGGAGATGTCGTCGCTGGCCGCGACGTACTGGCGCCCCTGCCACAGCGGGATCAGCCGAGCGTCGTTGACGAGGATCCGCTGGGCCTCCTCGAAGTCCTTGACGGTCTCGCCGCGGTCGCTCTCGCTGCGCGACTCGGGCAGCAGCTTGCCGGTGATCACGGGTGACGGGTAGGGCGTGCCGAGGGCGTTCTGCTCGCCGACGAAGGGGGCGATGAAGTTGTCGGCGTCGGGGAAGTCCGGGAACCAGCCGCGGCCGAACACCGGGTACTCGCCCTTCTGGTAGCCGACGACATAGGTCTTCCAGGGACGGCTCCTGAGGGTGATCGTGAACAGCCCGGAGTCGTCCAGCTGCTGCTTGAGCTCCTGGAACATCTGGCCGGTCTCGGAGCCGTAGCGGTCGGTGGTGTACCAGAAGGTGAGCGGGACGCGCTGGGTGATGCCGGCGTCGGCGAGGATCTTGCGGGCCTTGGAGGTGCTGGGGTCGCCGTAGTCGTCGAAGAAGCCGGTGGTGTGGCCGGTCAGGCCCGCCGGGACCATGGAGTACAGCGGGTCGACGGTGTCCTTGTAGACCGTGTGGGCGATCGCGGCGCGGTCGACGAGCTGGGCGACGGCCTTGCGCACGGCGGGCACCTTGGCCCACGGGTCCTCGGGGTTGAACACCAGGTAGCTGATGTCGGTGCCGGTGCCGTCGATCAGCTGGAGGTCGGTGCTGCGGTGCGCCTCCAGGGCGACGATGTCGGAGGCGGCGAGGCCGCGGTAGGTGACGTCGATGTCCCCGGACCGCAGGGCCTTGACCATGGTGGCCGAGTCCTGGAAGTAGCGGATGGTCACCGCGTCGTTCTGCCGGTCGGCGAAGCCCTGGTAGGTGTCGTTGCGGACCAGTTCGGCCCGCTTGCCGTCGTCGTAGGACTTGAGGGTGTACGGCCCGGAGCCGCGCACGGAGTCGTCCTTGCGCAGCGAGTGGGCGGGGTAGTCGTCGGGGTCGACGATCGACATGGCCGGGGTGGCGAGCACGAACGGGAAGGTGGTGTCGGCCTTGTTGAGGTGGAAGACCACCTCGCGGTCGCCGATCGCCTGCACCCGGTCGAGGCTGCCGAGCAGTCCGGCCGGGCCGCTGGGCGCGTTGATGCTCCGGATCCGGTCGATGGAGTACTTGACGGCCGCGGCGTCGAGCTTGTCGCCGTCGGCGAACTTCAGTCCGGAGCGCAGTTCGCAGCGGTAGGTGCGGTCGCCGGAGTCCGTGAAGGCGCAGTTCCGCGCGGCGTCGGGCTGGGGGGTGGTGGCGCCGTCGGGGTAGGCGAGCAGCGTCTGGTAGACGTTCCGGAACAGCTCCCACGAGCCGTCCCACGATCCCGCCGGGTCAAGGGTGCTGGGGGCGCTGGTCGTCCCTACCACGATCGGCCCGCTGTTGCTTGTGCTGCTGCTGGAGAACACACCGCACCCGGCAACCAGAGATATGGACGCGACCGCGGCAACTCTTCGCAGGCCTCGGTTCCGGTTGAACACGCGCACGCTCCTCGATCCGCCGTACCAGGGCTCGGCGGCAGACCATACCGCAGCGTTGCGCGCCTTGAAGCACCCCGGAAACACGGGCGTTGATCGAATGTGCTATGACGACGTTGTCATGGAGCTGTGTGGATGTTGTGCGGCCGTCCGGGCGTCGTTTTCGTCGTTCCTGTGGCGAAATGTCTGTGCGGAAATGTCCGTGCGGAAATTTCGCCGCTGAACTTCCGTGCCGGGATTCCGGCGACGAAGACGACGCCCGGGGACGGGCCGGGAAACCTGTGGCGCCGTCAGCCCATGCCGGCGTTCAGGAAGATGCCGCCGTCGACGACGAGCGTCTGGCCGGTGATCCAGTCGGACTGCTCCGAGGTGAGGAACGCGGCGGCGCCGCCGATGTCGGAGGGCACGCCGAGCCGCTTGAGCGGGTAGCCCGCGGAGGCCTCCGCCTCGCGGCCCTCGTACAGGGCCTCGGCGAACTTGGTCTTGACGACCGCGGGGGCGATCGCGTTGACCCGGACGCCGGGGGCGAACTCGTGGGCCAGCTGCTGGGTCAGGTTGATCATCGCGGCCTTGCTGATGCCGTACGCGCCGATGAACGGCGAGGCCGACAGGCCGGCGACGGAGGCGATGTTGACGATGGCGCCGCCGTTGTCCTTCTGCCAGGCGTGCCAGGTCTTCTGGGCGAAGCCGAGGGCCGAGACCACGTTGGTCTCGAACACCTTGCGGGCCACGTCCAGGTCGACGTCGGCGATCGGGCCGAACACCGGGTTGGTGCCCGCGTTGTTGACCAGGTAGTCGACGCGGCCGAAGGCCGCCATGGTGCGCTCGACGACCTCGCTCTGGTGGGCCAGGTCGTGCGCCTTGCCTGCGATGCCGATGACGCGCTCGGCGCCGAGGCTCTCGACGGCCTCCTTGAGGGCGTCCTCGTTGCGGCCGGTGATGGCGACGCGGTCGCCGCGGGCGACCAGCGCCTCGGCGACGCCGTAGCCGATGCCGCGGCTCGCGCCGGTGATGACGGCGACCTTGCCGGACAGCTCGGGCAGTTCAGTCATGTCAGTGTTCCTCAGGTTCCCCGGTGGTCTTCTAGTCGAGCGGTCCGCCGGCCACGTACAGCACCTGGCCGGAGACGAAGCCCGCGGCCTCGTTCGTGAAGAAGGCGATGGCGTTGGCGATGTCCTCGGGCTCGCCGACGCGCTGCACGGGGATCTGGGTGGCGGCGGCGGCCTTGAACTCCTCGAAGCCCATCTTGACGCGCTCGGCGGTGGCCTTGGTCATCTCGGTGGCGATGAAGCCGGGGGCGACGGCGTTGGCGGTGATGCCGAACTTGCCGAGCTCGATGGCGAGGGTCTTGGTGAAGCCCTGCAGACCGGCCTTGGCGGCAGAGTAGTTGGCCTGGCCGCGGTTGCCGAGCGCCGAGGAGGAGGACAGGTTGACCACGCGCCCCCAGCCGGCCTCGACCATGTGCTGCTGGACGGCCTTGGTCATCAGGAAGGAGCCGCGCAGGTGCACGTTCAGGACCGTGTCCCAGTCGGACGCGGACATCTTGAACAGCAGGTTGTCACGGAGCACGCCGGCGTTGTTGACCAGGATGGTCGGGGCGCCCAGCTCCTCGACGACCCGCGCGATCGCGGCGGCCACCTGGGCCTCGTCGGAGACGTCGGCGCCGACCGCGATCGCCTTGCCGCCGGCCGCGGTGATCTTCTCGACGGTGTCCTTGCAGGCGGCCTCGTCGAGATCGATCACGGCGACCGCGCGGCCCTCGGCGGCCAGTCGTACGGCGGTGGCGGCGCCGATGCCGCGCGCGGCACCGGTGACGACGGCCACCCGCTGCTCAGTGCTGGACATTGCTGTTTCTCCTCGCCCTTGAGAACACCTGATCGAGAACCCGGCCGGCCAGTGAGCGACCGCTTAGTACCTTCGACAGACGTGACGCTAGAAGCCCCGGCACGCGGTGTCAACGTCACACAGCGCGGTGTGATCCATTACCTCACCAGGAGCTCCAGCAACCGCTCCGTCTCGGCGGCCGGATCGAGGGTGAGCCCGGTGTGCACCGGGCCCGGCTGTACGACGGTGGAGCGGGGCGCGACCAGCCAGCGGAAGCGCCGCCCCGGGTCGTCGCCGGCCGCGTGCCCCGCCGCCGCCCCGCCCGCGCAGACGCCCTCCACCGCGCCGAGCGCGGCCCGCACCCCGGCCACGTCCGCGTCCGGGTCCAGGGCCAGCAGCCTGGCCTCGTCGAGATGGGTGCGGGCGCCGACGTAGGTCTTGGCCCGGCAGTACACGATCACGCCTGCGTTGATGTACTCGCCGCGCTCGACACGGGGTACGACCCGCAGCAGGGCGTACTCGAAGACGTCCCGGTCGCCACCCTGGCCGGCCCGGGTGATGTGGCGCTCGGTCACATGTCCGGCCATGTAGATATGGGTCTCGCTCACTTGGCCCCCTCGATGCCGGTGATGCGTTCGTGGATGACGGCGGCCCGGGCGAGCAGCGGCCGCACGTAGGTGCGCCGCAGCTCGTCGGGGCTGTCGAAGCCGGGCTCGGCAGCGAGCCAGACGTCCGGGATCTCGGCGGTGACCTCGGCGAGCAGGTCCTCGGTGACCCGGGGCGCCAGCTCGGCGGCGGCCGCCCGGACGTCGGGGCCGAACCCGCTCAGCGCGTGGTCGGCGGCGTCGTACGGGCGGGCGGCGGACGCCTCGGCCGACGGCCAGTTGTGCTGCCAGATCATGGTGGCGCCGTGGTCGATGAGCCACAGGTCGCCGTGGTGGACCAGCAGGTTGGGGTTGCGCCAGGAGCGGTCGACGTTGTTGATCAACGCGTCGAACCAGACGATCCGCCCGGCCTCCTCTGGGCCGACTTCGAAGGCGAGCGGGTCGAAGCCGAGGGCGCCGGACAGGAAGTCCATGCCGAGGTTGGTGCCGCCGCTGCCCCGCAGCAGGTCCTGCACCTGCTGCTCGGGTTCGCCGAGCCCCAGCACCGGATCCAGTCCGACGGTGACCAGCCGGGGCATCCGGAACCCGAGCCGGCGCGCGAGTTCACCGCAGACGACCTCGGCGACCAGCGTCTTGCGGCCCTGCCCCGCACCCGTGAACTTCATGACGTACGTACCGAAGTCGTCGGCCTCGACGAGCCCCGGCAGCGAGCCACCCTCACGCAGGGGCGTGATGTAGCGGGTCGCGGTGACTTCTCGCAGCATTTTCCCAGGCCATCCAGCTTCTTGAGCATGCAGTCGACGGCCGGGGCTGTCAGGAGCAAGACGGGCGGGTCCTCCCCGGCAGCCCGTCGACGGCGATGCGCCCCTTGCTTCCGGCCTCCGGCATGAAGTGAGCATAGTAACCGAGCGTGACAGCAGGCCAGGAACCCCCGGCCTGCGCACCCAGGTCGCCGCACGGCCTCGGGACGAGGTCACCGAGTGGCCGTCAGCACACCGCCGAGCGGCGGGTGTTCCCCGCCGACCGGCAGCACGATCCCGCCCGGCCCGACGGCGAGGTCGCGGGTCCGTCGAGCAGAGCCGGGAAGGCGTGCGCACACCCTGCGCGAAGGGGCGCCATCCATGACTTCGGCGCATACCACCTGTTCCCAAGTCTCGTTGGCGTCATGTTCACCAGGGCTCCTACGGTGAGTGGGTGGAACCACCGTTTCAAGAGGAGTTCGGCATGATCACCACCCCCTTCGGCTTCTCCAGCACCGCGGCCGAGGTGGCCGCCGGCATCGACCTCTCCGGGCGCCGTGCACTGGTCACCGGGGCGTCCTCCGGGCTCGGGGCGGAGACGGCGCGGGTACTGGCCTCGCGGGGTGCTGAGGTCACCCTCGCCGTGCGGGACACGGCGGCCGGTGAGCGGGTGGCCAAGGACATCGGCTCCGCGACCGGCAGCGAGGCGCTTCGTGTCGCCCGTCTGGACCTGGCCGACCCCGCGTCCGTGACCGCGTTCACCACGGCCTGGCACGGCCCGCTGGACATCCTCGTCAACAACGCGGGCGTCATGGCCTGCCCGGAGCGGTACACGCCGCAGGGCTGGGAGCTGCAGTTCGCCACCAACCACCTCGGCCACTTCGCCCTGGCGACCGGTCTGCACGGCGCGCTGGCCGCGGCGGACGCCGCCCGCGTCGTCGTCGTGAGCTCCACCGGCCACCAGCGTTCCCCCGTCGTCCTCGACGACCTGCACTTCGGCTTCCGGGCCTACGAACCGTGGGCCGCGTACGCGCAGTCCAAGACCGCGAACGTGCTCTTCGCGGTCGAGGCCACCCGGTGCTGGGCGGCCGACGGCATCACCGCCAACGCCCTCATGCCGGGGGCCATCGTGACCAACCTCCAGCGGCACATCGGGGGCAGCAGCGGACGGGTGGCGGCCGATCAGATGAAGACGGTGGAGCAGGGCGCCGCCACCTCGCTGCTCCTCGCGGTCTCGCCGCTGCTGGACGGGGTGGGCGGGCGTTACTTCAACGACTGCAACGAGGCCGAGGTGGTCGACCGGCGCACCGGAACGCTGCACGGCGTCGCCCGGTACGCCATGGATCCGGAGAACGCCCGCCGGCTGTGGGACGTCTCCGAGGCCCTGCTGGCGGACGCCGTCGGTGCCTCGTGACCGACCTGGTCCAGCGCGACGAACTCGGCGCCTTTCTCCGCGCCCGGCGGGAGGCGACCGACCCGGCGGCGGCAGGCTTCCGGTCCGGGCCGCGGCGCCGTACCCCGGGGCTGCGCCGTGAGGAGCTGGCGCAGCTCGCCGGGCTGAGCGTCACCTGGTACACGTGGCTCGAACAGGGCCGAGACATCAGCGTGAGCAGGCAGGTCATCGAAAGCCTGGCCCGCGCGCTGCGGCTCTCCGGGCCGCAGCGCACGCACCTGTTGACACTGGCCGCCCTGGTGCCACCGCCGGGAGGTCCGGGGCCCGCGAAGGTCGATCCCCTCCTTGAGCGGCTGGTGCGGGAGCTGTTCCCGAAAGCCGCCTACGTGATGAACCCGTGGTGGGACCTGCTGGCGTACAACGACGCGTACGCCGAGCTGCTCGGCGGCCTCGACCAGCGGTCCGCGGACGAGCGGAACATCCTCTGGATCACCTTCGCCGAGTCGCGCGGTTCGGGACTGTTCGTCGACTGGCTCGGCGAGGCGCGGTCCCTCGTCGGCCAGTTGCGGGTGGCCCTCGCCCGGTATCCCGACGATCCGCGCGGCCCCGCGCTCCTCGAGTCACTGCTGAATTCCTCCGAGGCGTTCCGCGCACTGTGGGACGAGCGGAGCGTCAGCGGATTCACCTCCGCCCGGAAGGAGCTACGGCACCCACGGCTCGGCCGCATCGACCTGGACTGTCTGAAACTGTCGGACGCCCATGACGAAAAGCTTTCCCTCGTGGTCCTCCTGCCCGCCCAGGAGAGCGGCTCCGGGTAGCCGGACCGGGCAGAACCAGCGGGCGGGTGCCGTCGGTCGCCGGTCCCGCTGCGGCGCAGGTCAAGACCGACAGCGAACCGACAGCGCCGTTTTACCGAAGCCTCATGTCCAGGGGGTCACTATCTGGATGCCGTCTGAACAGGTGGTGCGCGAAGACCGTACCCCTGGACAGATCAACGAGAAGCTCCGCGGAAGGGAACCCCTCACATGACCAGCGCACCGCTCAACCCCTCAGCCGGACCGGGCCGCCGTACCGTCATGGCGGCGGCCGGAGCGGCGGGGCTCGCCGCCGCGCTGACCGCCTGTGGGTCGTCGGACGACGGCTCGTCGAGCACGACCACCACGAACAACAACGCCGGCGGTGGCTCCACCACCCAGGACAGCAACGGCTCGGCGGGCGGCTCCACGGCCGCGGCCGGCGGCACCGCGCTCGCCAAGACCACGGACATCCCCGAGGGCGGCGGCACGATCTACAAGGACCAGGCCGTGGTCGTGACCCAGCCGACGTCGGGCACGTACAAGGCGTTCTCGACCAAGTGCCCGCACGCCGGCTGCGCGGTGACGAGCATCGCCGCCGGAGAGATCGTCTGTCCTTGCCACGGCAGCAAGTTCGCCATCGCGGACGGCAGCGTGAAGCAGGGCCCGGCGACCACGGGTCTGACGGCCGCGAACATCACGGTCTCCGGCGACCAGATAACGCTGGCCTGATCCTCAGGACCGCCGGCGCGGTTGTCCGAGGCAGCCGAGCACCTCGTCCGTGGTCGCGACCGTGGCGACCAGTGCGAGGGTGTTGCGGACCATCGCGGGCGTGTACTCGGAGGGCACTCCCGCGATGGCGTCGGCCGGGACGACGGCCGTGTAGCCCCGGTTGACCGCGTCGAACACCGTGTTCGGGATGGCCACGTTGGCCGAGACACCGGTGACGACCAGGGTGCGGCAGCCGAGGTTGCGCAGCAGCGGGTCGACGTCGGTGCCCTGGATCGGCGACAGCCCGTGCAGCCGTCGTACGACGAGGTCCTCTTCCGAGACCTCGATGGGGGGCGCGACGCGGACCGCCGTCGTGCCGGACAGCTGCTGGACGGGCAGCCGTTCGGCGGCGCGGAACAGGCGGGCGTTGCGGTTGGCGCCCCGGCCGTCCGGGCGGCGCTCGGCGATCGCGTGGATCACCTGGACACCGGTGTCGTGCGCGCCGGCGACAAGACGGGCGATGTTGTTGAGAGCCCCCGACACCCGTGCTTCACGGGCGAGTTCGGGCAGCCCACTCTCCGGGCCGACCACACCCTGCTGGCACTCGACGGTGAGCAGCACGGTGCTCACCGGGTCGAGGAGTTCCGCGAGCCGTTCGTACGACGACGGCATGACGCCCCCTTCCGCCTTGGTGCGGGGCGGGTGACACTAACCGCCATCGCGCGGGAACGGAAGAAGAGAAGAAGGGGGCCGCATGACCGTCACTCAGCGCCGGGGCCGGAAGATCATGATGACGCCCGGTGAGCTGGACGAGTTCCTCACCACACAACGCACCTGCCGGGTCGCGACCGTCTCGGCGTCCGGCGCCCCGCACGTCAGCGCCCTGTGGTTCGCCTGGGACGGCAAATCGCTGTGGCTCTACTCGGTGGTGCGCAGCCAGCGCTGGAAGGACCTCGGCCGCGATCCGCGGGTGGCCGTCGTGGTCGACTCCGGCGAGGAGTACGACCAGTTGCGCGGCGTGGAGCTGAGAGGGACCGTCGAGTTCGTGGGCGAAGTCCCGCGCACCGGCGAACTGGTCGCCGAACTCGACTACGTCGAGACGGTGTTCGCCCGCAAGAACTTCGGCCTGGACGAGATGCCGCACGACGGCCGGCACGCCTGGGCGCGGCTGACCCCGACGAAGATCGCCTCCTGGGACTTCCGCAAGCTGGGCTCGGCGTAAGGCGGTTCGGAAAAGCCGGTTCAGGCGATCGCCTCGGCCGCGCCGCGCAGGGCCTGCACCGCCGCCCGGATCGACGGGCGGCGGTCGGCGTCGGCCCGCCAGACGACGTACACATGGCGGCGCACCCGCTGCTTCAGCGGCACCATGAGGACGCCCTCCGGCACCGGGTGGCGCCCCAGCAGCGGGGCGATGCAGACCCCCAACCCGGCCGCGACCAGGTTGAGTTGTGTGTGCGTCTCGGCCGCTCGGTGTCCGACGATGGGTTCGATGCCGCGCGAGCGGAGCGTGAACATCAGCCATTCGTGGCAGAACTCGCCCTCGCCCCAGGTGATCCACTCGTCCTCGGCGAACTCCCCCAGGTCGACCTCCTCGCGGTCGGCGAGCCGGTGCCCGGCCGGCAGGGCCACCTCGGCGGGGTCGTCCAGCAGCGGCGCCTTGACCAGCCCGTCGGGCAGCGGCATCGGCTTGTTGTACCAGTCCAGGACGACGGCGAGGTCGAGGTCGCCGCGGACGACCCCCGCGATGCCGTGCTCCGGTTCCAGCTCGCTGGAGCGGACGCGCAGTGCCGGGTGCCGGGTGCGCAGGGCGGACAGCGCGGTCGGGAACAGGCCGCGGGCGGCTGTCGGGAACGCGGACAGCCGGAGCTCGCCGACGACCTGGCCCCGGTGTGCCTCCAGGTCGGACTGGGCCAGCTCGACCTGGGAGAGGATCCGGGCCGCGTGCTCGGCGAGCAGCCGCCCGGCGTCGGTGAGCCGGATGCCCCGGCCGTTCTTCGCGAGGAGCTGCTGGTCCACCTCGCGCTCCAGCTTGCCCATCTGCTGCGACACCGCCGACGTCGTGACATGCAGGGCCTCGGCGGCGCCGCTGACCGAGCCGTGCCGGGCGAGGGCGTCGAGGGTGCGCAGGCGCTCCAGGTTCAACATGTAAGTGATTCTAAGAGGTACCGAGTGGAAAATCTCGATTGTGCTACGAAGTCCGCTCCCCCATGGTGGAGGGCATGAGCACCGTCACCACCGCCGCGACCAGCGGGCCGACCCTGGCCGCCGCCCCCTCCCGTCCCCGCCTCGACTGGCGCCTGCGCTTCGGCGCCCTGTCGCTGATCTGGGGCTTCAGCTTTCTCTTCATCAAGGTGGGGACGGAGGGCTACGCACCGTTCCAGGTCACCCTGGGCAGACTGGTCTTCGGTACGGCGGTCCTTGCGGCGGCGATGGCCGTGAAGCGGCAGCGGCTGCCGCGCGGGGCCGGTACCTGGGGGCATCTGGCGGTCGCCGCGTTCCTGCTCAACGCGCTGCCGTTCTCCCTCTTCGCCTACTCGGAGCTGACGATCCCGTCCACGCTGGCCGGGATCTGCAACGCGACCTCGCCGCTGTGGGGGATGGTGCTGTCGCTGGTGGCCCTGTCGGAGGACCGCCCGACGAGGGTTCGGTTCGCCGGACTCGGCCTGGGGTTCATCGGGGTGCTGACGGTGCTGGGAGCCTGGGAGGGCTTCCACGGCCTGGACGTCACGGGCACCGCGATGGCGCTGCTGGCCTCGCTGAGCTATCCGATCGGGTGGATCTACGTCCGGCGCACGCTGGCCGGGACGGGTGACTCGCATCTGGCGATGACCGGGGCGCAGCTGTTGCTGGCGACGGTTCAACTGGCCGTGGTGACACCGCTGTTCACGTCCTTCCCGGCGCACTTCGCGCTGGTCCCGCTGCTGGCGATCGCGGCACTGGGCGCACTGGGGACGGGGCTGGCGGTACTCGTCCAGTACGGGCTGGTGGCGGAGGTGGGGCCGACCACCGCCCAGATGGTCACCTACTTCATTCCCGTCATCGCCGCCGCGGCGGGGGTCGCGGTGCTGGGCGAGTCGCTGCGCTGGAGCACGCCGGTGGGAGCGGTGATCGTCCTCGCGGGAGCGGCCCTCACCCAGGTCAGGCCGCGCCCCGGCAGGGTGCAGACTGCGGCTGACTAGGCGGACCTGGTGAAATCGGCTGCGGAACTGCGCCCCGTCAGGGGCGCGGGGAACTGCGCGACCAGCCCCCACCGGCCCGCGGTGAACGAACGGCGCAACCAGCGGAGCGCTCAAGCCTGGATCCGGCCCTCCGTCGGCATCACCGCTCTCGCCACCGCCTCCGCCAGCGGACCGGCCTCCTCGGGTGTCAGCGTCGAGACGGTGATGCGGATGCCCGGTGGGGTCGCCAGGCGGTAGCGCGCGCCCGGGGCCACCGCCCAGCCCTCGTGCAGCAGCCGGGACACCGCGCCGGTCTCGTCCGGAACCGGGACCCAGACGTTCATGCCGCTGCGGCCGCGCGCCTCGACGCCGTGGTCCGCCAGCGCGTCGATGAGGAGTTCACGGCGGGCCCGGTACGCCGCCGCCACCTCCGGGCCGTTCACCGCACCGTCGGTCCACATCCGCACGACCGTGCGCTGCAGCAGCCGGCTCACCCAGCCCGGGCCCAGGCGCTGGCGCCCCCGCACCCGGTCGACCGTGACCTCGTCGCCGGTCAGGGTGGCCAGGCGCAGGTCGGGGCCGTAGGCCTTGGCGACCGAGCGGACGAAGGCCCAGTGCTGGGTGGCGCCCGCCAGGGGGTGCAGGGGGAGGTCGACGATGCCGTGGCCGTGGTCGTCCTCGATCAGCAGGGTGTGCGGGTGTGCGCGCAGGACGGCCCGCAGGGCACGCGCGCGTGCGGCGCTCACCACGGCGCCGGTGGGGTTGTGCGCCCGGGCCGTGACGATCAGGGCGCGCGCCCCGGACTCCAGGGCCAGGCGCAGGGCGTCGGCACGCGGCCCCTCGTCGTCGACGGCCACCGGGACGGTGCGCAGCCCCAGTGCGGGGATCAGGTCGAGGGTGCGGCCCCAGCCGGGGTCCTCGACGGCGACCGGGTCGCCGGGCTTGAGGTGCGCCAGCAGGACGCGTTCGGCGGCGTCCAGGGAACCCGAGGTGACGGTGAGCGGCCCCTCGGGCACGCCGTCGGCGGCCAGTGCGGCGCGCGCCATCCGCTCCAGCTCCGGCTCGACCGGGTCCGCGCCGTAGAGGACCGGGTCGCGGTCGCCCTCGGCCGCCACCGCCGCCAGGGCCGGCGCGAGACCGGGGAGCAGGGCTGGGTCAGGGTTGCCGGAGGACAGGTCGCGGACCCCGGCCGGGACGTCGACGCGGATCCCCTCCCGCCCGGTCGTGGCGGGCTTCGGCCGGATACGGCTCCCCCGCCGGCCGGCGGTCTCGATGACCCCGCGCTCGCGCAGGGTGCGGTACGCGGCCGCGACCGTATTGGGATTCACCCCCAGCCTGCTCGCCAACTCCCGCATCGGGGGCAGCAGTTGCCCCGGCTCCAGCTCCCCGGAACCCACCGCGCGCTCGACGCTGGCCGCAATCTCTGCTGCGCCGCGCCCTTCGATCCGATATTCTCCTAGCACAAACAACATTATGCACTAGTGCAATGGAGAAACGCAATGGAGACAGCCGTGCAGGGGACCGTGCCGGGCCGGCCCGCCCAGCCCGCCGCCTACGCCAAGACCGACCGCACCGTTCCCACCCGCTCCGCCGACCGGGCGTCGTACGACAGGGAACTGGTGCACGCGATCCTCGACGAGGGCTACCTCTGCCACCTCGGCTTCGTGCGCGACGGCGCGCCGGTGGTGCTGCCGACGTTGTACGGCCGGGTCGGCGAGGTCCTGTACCTGCACGGCTCGACGGGCTCGCGGCCGCTGCGCATGACCGGCCAGGCCGACCCCGGACTCGCGGTGTGCGTGACGGTCACCCACGTCGACGGCCTCGTGCTGGCCCGCTCGGCCTTCCACCACTCGGTCAACTACCGCTCCGTGGTGGTGCACGGCATCGCCCACCAGGTCACCGACCCCGAGGAGAAGTGCCGCGCGCTGGACGCCCTGGTCGACCACGTGGTGCCGGGCCGGGCCGCCGACTCCCGCCCCGCCGACAAGAAGGAACTGGCCGCGACCGCGGTGATCCGCCTCAACCTGAAGGAGGTCTCCGCCAAGACCCGCACGGGCGGCGCGAACGACGAGCCGGAGGACCTGGACCTCCCGCACTGGGCGGGCGTGCTGCCGCTGCGGAAGGGGTACGACGCCCCGATCGCGAACGGGGACCTGGCGGCGGACGTCGCGGTGCCGCAGTACTTGAAGACCCGCTGATGTGCAGCGCCCCCTCGGGAGCGCGGGACCGTGTCCGATGTGCGGCTCCGCCGCGACGGGGCCCCGGGTTCGAGCGATGCCGAGAACTCGGGGGAGCGGCCGGCCACCACCGACCGGCGGCCGACAACGCTCAGACCGCCGGTTCCCGTACGACACCCTCACCACGCGCCAAGGGCTCGGCGGAGCCCTTGGCAGGCGTGGCGGACTGCGCGATGAACGCCCCGGCCAGTACGACAACCCCACCCACCACCTGCGGCGCACCCAGCCGCTCCCCCAGCAGCACCCACGCCAGCACGGTCGCCACCACCGCCTCCAGACAGGCCACCACCCCCGCCACCTGCGGAGACAACCGCCGTACCGACACCACACCGGTGCCGTACGCGACGACCGTCGCGACCAGCACGATCCACCCGAGCAGCCCGACGGCCGGGACCGTCCAGCCGTTCATCCGGGCACTGCCCGCCAGCAGCGACCAGTCCATCTCCCACGGCCGGGCCACCACGGTGAGCAGGCCCGCCCCGACCAGCAGCCCGTACGCGATCACCCCCAGCGGGTCCGCCCCCTCGCCGCCGCCGTGGTCGGCGAGCACGAAGTACCCCACCTGACAGCACGCCGCCGCCAGCGCCAGCACCAGCCCCAGGGCGTCGAACCGCAGCCCCGACCAGACCTCCACCACGCACGCGAGGCCGCCCGCCGCGAGGACCACGCCGAGCGCGGCGGCACGGGTGACCGGCCGTCGCTGTACGAACCGGACCCAGCCGAGCACCAGCGCGGGAGCGAGGTACTCCACGAGCAGCGCCACACCCACCGGTATCCGGGAGATGGCGGCGAAGTAGCAGGCCTGGACGCCGGCCACGCCGAGCAGTCCGAACCCGGCGAGCAGCGCCGGCCGACGGCGCGGCAGGTCGCGGTGGCGGACCGCCAGCGGAAGCATCACCAGGGCGGCGCCCGCCACGCGCAGCCACACCACGTCCAGCGGCGCGAGCCCGGCCTCGATCAGGGGCTTGGCCGCGACGCCGGAGCCGCCGAAGGCGAGCGCCGACCCGAGGGCGAGGGAGAGCCCGAGGCTCTTGCCATGGCTGCTTTCCGTGGTGTGCACCGGGACATGATGCCAGCGGGCGACATGAGCGTCACCCTCTATGACACCTGTCTCAACGGCTGGACGTGCGGTGTTCCGTCCCGGCTTCCCGGACCGTCCCGTCCCCGTCTATCCGCACGGCCAGCGCTCGGGCGGCCACCCCGGCCCGCTCCAGCACCTCCACGGCCCGGGACTCCGGGTCGAGGACCAGGCCCGCGAGCAGGTCGATACCGTCGGCGTGGACCTCGCCACGGCGCCGCGCGCGGCTGCGGGCGTACTCCAGAGCGGCCGTGGCCACCGGCGACCAGGCGCCGTCACCCCTGCCCTCGGCGCGCGGAAGGGCCGGCAGGGCGCCGGAGTCCTCGACCCCGCCCTGCCAGCGCAGGCCGTAGCCGATGCTGCGCTGCACGAGATAGCCGAGCAGGCGGGCGAGTTGCGGGGCGTCACCGATGGCGTCGCGCACCTCGGGGTCGTACTCGATCAGCGAGTGCAGCAGATGGGCGGTGTCGACCTGACGGTCCCCGTCCCGTACGGCCCGGCGGCGGGCACCGGCGACCACCGCTGCCGGTCCGGCTCCGAGCCCGGCATCGTCGTCCGCGTGGATACTGCCCTGGTCCTGGGCGGGCTGGCGGGGAATACGGGGTTGCACATCCCCTACCTCATCAATCCCAGGGCTCCGAGTCATCGGCGGGGGGAAGCATTTTCGCGTCCCACGCAGAGTGGACGCGGATGGCCGGAATCTCCTCCTTACGGATGAGATCAGACCGATTCCGGCCACCGGGGCGCGCGCCGACTTGCCGCGCGCCCCATGCGCAACCGCCGCGCACCCGCCGTACGTCCCTCACTGACGTGGAGAGCGGGTGCTGTTGCTGGCTGGTGGCTCTGCAGGCGGTCGACGGCAGGCAGTACGTGTACCGGGTGTACGCCCCGGCCGACGCACTGCCCGCGGACCTGTTCTGGGACGCCTGGCACTGCCACGACGCGAGCGCGTTCCCGCGCGCGTGGGACCTGTTCGACGCGGCACTGATACGGCGGATCGGCGGAGGGGCAGGGGTGGCCCCGGATCCACACATTTCCTGACGGTTCATCAGTATTGAATGTTCGAGGCCCTGCGGCTACGTTCCGCGACACCGTAGCCCGACACGAAGGGGTGGCCCGATGGCCGAAGTCAGCGCGGAGGCACGCATCCAGGCACCGGCCGAGAAGGTGTGGGCACAGCTCACCGACTGGTCGGCGTACGGCGAGTGGAACGCGACCCACACCAACTTTCCCAAGGGCGGCCCGGAGACCCTGGCGGTGGGCGGCACCTTCCAGGAGAACATGAAGCTGATGGGCTTCCCGGCGGAGGTCGAGTGGACCATCGAGGAGCTGGAGCCGGCGCGGGTGCTGGCGATCCGCGGCAAGGGCCCGATGGCGGTGACCGTCGCCACCCGCTACACGCTGACCCCGGACGGGGACGCGACGGGAGTGCGGATCGACGGCGAGTTCACGGGCGCGGCCGTGTCGCTGATGGCGGGCAAGCTCAAGGACTCGGCGACGGCAGCACTGAACGAGTCGCTGCGCAAGCTGGGCGGACTGGTGGCCTGAGCCGCCCGGCCCACCGGACGGACCGGACACCCCGGACGCGCCGGGGCGCCCCGCGGATCATTCCGCGGGGCGCCCGGTCTCACCTCGTGCCCGAGGGTCAGTCCTCGTCGGCGAGGATGAGGTACAGCTTCTTGCGGGTCTCGTTGATGACGGCCAGCGCCTTCTCGCGCTGCTCCTTACTACCGGTCTTCCAGACCTGCCCGAAGGCCTCCATGAGACCGAAGCCGGCCTGGCGGATCTCGCTCAGGGCCTCGAAGTCGACCCCGCGGGAAGCCTCTTCCCAGGGGGCGTCCGGCCCCTCGTCGGCCGCGGTGCGGCCGCTGTCGGTGAGGGAGAACAGCTTCTTGCCGCCCTCGCTCTCGCTGGCGATCAGGCCCTCGTCCTCCAGCAGCTGGAGGGTGGGGTAGACCGAGCCGGGGCTGGGCTTCCACGCACCGCCGCTGCGCTCGGCGATCTCCTGGATCATCTCGTAACCGTGCATCGGGCGGTCCTTCAGCAGGGCCAGGATCGAGGCCCGTACGTCACCGCGCCGCGCCCTTCCCCTGGGACCCCCGCGTCCTCGCGGCCCCCAGTGCCCCGGTCCGAAACCAGGACCGCCGGGGCCGAAGCCGGGGCCACCCGGACCGAAGGGCCCGAACGCCGCACGCCGACCGTCACGTCCACCGAAGCCGCCCCGCCCGTACGGGTGGGAGCCGCTCTGACCATGTCCACGCTCGAATCCGTGGGAACGCATAGCAATCACTCCATTCATCTTTGATCTGTCGCGTATCGTTCGCGATGCTTCGACGATATATCGGAAGCGTTCGGATGGCAAGCCCCTGCTTCACCCGCCGACGTCCCCCGTGCCGGGGTGGCCGTGGACTCGTATCCGGGTGCCGTCGGTGTCCGCTGCAGGACTGTGCGACGGGCCTGGCTTCATCCACCCGAATGCGGTCCGTCGCTCCGGGGCCGTCCCGGCCGGAGCCTCGGCCATGCCCTGGAGCACCCATGTCACGCATGCCCGGCGCCGTCTGGCGGCCCGTCGTCAACACCCACAAGAACGGTGTCCTTGAACACCGAGGCCTGGTCCTGCACGTCCAGGATGGCAACAACAGCCCCTACGCACCGACACGCCACGAGTCCGGTCCACAGCGGACTGATCACACGAGTCCGTGACTACGCGGCCGGTTCGGGGGTCGCCGGCGCCAGAGGACGGAGGCCGGACCAGCATGGCCGCATGCGCCCCTCCTGCGACGGGCCGGCACTGCCGACGTGCCGCCCGGTCGCCGCCGCCCGGTACCAGCCCGGGAAGTGACGCTCACCTCGGGACCAGCGGAACGTACATACCAGATCCAGCACCCCCAACGCACGCAACCGCGCGACTGGGTTCGCTGAGGCAGAAGCCCGAACGACTCGGTTCATGGAGAAAGCGACCCGTTTGAGTGAGACGGGACAGCCGATCCGGGGGGAAACCCCCTTCCCGATCCGGGGGTGCGTCGGATCGCGCCCCGGCGAGGGCGAAAATTAGCGTTCGGCCATGACGTCGACACTTCGGAAGCGCCTCGCTATGGCACTCGCGGTCACCACACTGCTCGCCGCCGAGACGGCCGACGCCGTCGCCCAGTCCGCCGGCCCCTCCGCCGTGGAGCGGCTACGCCGGGACACCGCGGCGATCCAGGCCCTCGGTGTCAGCGGTGTGCAGGCTCGCGTGATCGGGCCCGACGGTCGGCAGTCGGTCGCCACCAGCGGCACCGCCGACCTGGCCACCGGGCGCCCGGTCTCTTCCGACGGCTACTTCCGCATGGCCAGCACGTCCAAGACGCTGGTCGCCACCGTGGTCCTCCAACTGGAGGCCGAGGGCCGGCTGTCCCTGGACGACACGGTCGACCACTGGCTGCCCGGAGTGGTGCGGGACAACGGCAACGACGGCCGCCGGATCACCCTCCGCCAGCTCCTCCAGCACACCAGTGGCATCCACGACGACCTGCCCGGATACACCACTCCGGAGGAGTACCACCAGCAGCGCCACGACGTGTACGGCCCCGAGCAGCTGGTCGACCGGGCCATGGCGCACGCGCCGGACTTCCCGCCCGGCGACGGCTGGGAGTACTCCAGCACCGGCTACGTCCTGCTCGGCATGATCATTCAGAAGGCCACCGGCCGACCCGCCCACCGGGCGATCGAAGACCGCATCCTGCGCCCGCTCGGCCTCGACCGGACCCGGTGGGTCGGCACCTCGCCCACCCTGCCCCGCCCGCATGCCGAGGCCTACCAGCGCTTCGGCCCCGGTTCCGTGGTGGACGTCACCGACCAGATACCGGTCGACCACGAGAACCTCTCGTGGGTCACGACCACACGGGACGAGAACGGCCTCCTCCGCGCACTGCTCGCCGGCCGCCTGCTACCGGCGCGGCAGCTGGCCGAGATGAAGCGGACCGTCCCCGTGAGCGCGGAGGTCCAACAGCTTTGGCCCGGCGGCCGGTACGGGCTCGGCCTGGCCGAACGCCCGCTGAGCTGCGGCGGAACCTACTGGAGCCACGAGGGCGGGGACGGCGGCTACATCACGCTCAACGGCGTCACCGGCGACGGCGAACGAAGTGCCGTGGTCCCCATGTCCGAGGCCCGCGGCGACACCCCGGAGCACATCCTGGGCCAGGAGAACGCGGCGAGCGCCCTGATCGACCACGCCCTGTGCGCCTCCCCGTGACCGGAGGCCGCGTCGCGACGGGCGGAGCGGGATGCGCCCAACAGGGACGTTGCATGACCATGCGTTCTCATGCATAATCTTCCTATGTCCAAGGTCCTCACCTCCCTTCCCGCCGGCGAGCGCGTCGGCATCGCCTTCTCCGGCGGGCTCGACACCTCCGTGGCGGTCGCGTGGATGCGCGACAAGGGCGCCGTCCCGTGCACCTACACCGCCGACATCGGCCAGTACGACGAGCCCGACATCGCCTCGGTGCCCGGTCGTGCGCACACCTACGGTGCCGAGATCGCGCGCCTGGTCGACTGCCGGGCCGCGCTGGTCGAGGAGGGCCTGGCCGCGCTCACCTGCGGTGCGTTCCACATCCGCTCGGGCGGGAGGGCGTACTTCAACACCACGCCGCTCGGCCGGGCCGTCACCGGCACGCTGCTGGTGCGGGCCATGCTGGAGGACGACGTCCAGATCTGGGGCGACGGCTCGACCTTCAAGGGCAACGACATCGAGCGGTTCTACCGGTACGGGCTGCTCGCCAACCCGCACCTGCGGATCTACAAGCCGTGGCTGGACGCGGACTTCGTGACCGAGCTCGGCGGCCGCAAGGAGATGTCCGAGTGGCTGGTGGCCCACGGGCTGCCGTACCGGGACAGCACCGAGAAGGCGTACTCCACCGACGCCAACATCTGGGGTGCCACACACGAGGCGAAGACCCTGGAGCACCTGGACAACGGCATCGAGACCGTCGAGCCGATCATGGGCGTGCGGTTCTGGGACCCCGAGGTCGAGATCCTCCCCGAGGACGTCACGATCGGCTTCGACCAGGGCCGCCCCGTGACCATCAACGGCAAGGAGTTCGAGACCGCCGTCGAGCTGGTCATGGAGGCCAACGCGATCGGCGGCCGGCACGGGCTCGGCATGTCCGACCAGATCGAGAACCGGATCATCGAGGCCAAGAGCCGGGGCATCTACGAGGCGCCCGGCATGGCGCTGCTGCACGCGGCGTACGAGCGGCTCGTCAACGCGATCCACAACGAGGACACGGTCGCGCAGTACCACAACGAGGGCCGGCGGCTCGGACGGCTGATGTACGAGGGCCGGTGGCTGGACCCGCAGGCGCTGATGATCCGCGAGTCGCTGCAGCGGTGGGTCGGCGCGGCCGTCACCGGTGAGGTGACGCTGCGGCTGCGCCGTGGCGAGGACTACTCGATCCTCGACACGACGGGGCCTGCGTTCAGCTACCACCCCGACAAGCTGTCGATGGAGCGCACCGAGGACGCGGCGTTCGGTCCGGTGGACCGGATCGGCCAGCTCACCATGCGCAACCTGGACATCGCCGACTCCCGCGCGAAGCTGGAGCAGTACGCGGGGCTGGGCCTGATCGGTTCCGCCAACCCGGCGATCGGTGCGGCGCAGGCGGCGGCGACCGGTCTGATCGGCAGCATGCCGGAGGGGGGCGCCGAGGCGATCGCGTCCCGCGGGGAGGCTGCGCCGGACGCCGACGAACTGCTGGACCGGGCGGCGATGGAACTGGGCACGGACTGAGCGTTCCGCTCAGGAGGGCCGACTCGGTGACGGGTCGGCCCTTTTCGTCGGCAGGGGTGTGTGAGGGGGCGTCAGCGCCGTGGGAACCGAGGCCGACCGGCCGGTGCGGCGCCGTTGTGCGTCTTCGCGCAGTTCCTCCCCCAGCCTTCGGCCGGGGGAGGCATCCTGCAAGCGCCGGTAAGCGACACCCTGCCCCCCATTTGGCCGCACTTCGCGGAAATCGGGCCAGGGCTCCGGGATTGGCCTTGGTCGGGGGCGGTGGGCAGGGCCTAGCGTCTGGTTCATGCGGATTCGAATCGTCGATGCCTTTACCGAGCGGCCGTTCGCCGGGAATCCGGCCGGGGTGGTGCTGCTGGACGGCTTTCCCGAGGACGGGTGGATGCAGAGCGTGGCCATGGAGGTGAACCACGCCGAGACCGCGTTCGCGCACCCGCTGCCCGAAGGCGGGGACGCCGACTGGGCGTTGCGGTGGTTCACGCCGGTCACGGAGGTCGCGATGTGCGGGCATGCCACCCTCGCCACGGCTCATGTGCTGCACACCACGGGGGCGCACGCAGGTCCCGTGCGGTTCGCCACCCGGAGTGGGGTGCTGATCGCCTCGACCGGTCCGGACGGGACCATCACCCTGGACTTTCCGACCGCGCCGCTCACCCGGGTCGACGCACCCGACGGTGTCGCAGAGGCACTCGGCGCAGAGCCCGTCGCCGTGTTCGACACCGGGGCGAACATCGGCGACCTGCTCATCGAACTCGCCGACGAGAAGACGGTCCTCGGCCTCTGCCCGGACCACAGGAACCTCGGCGCGCACTCCTCGCGCGGGATCATCGCCACCGCCCGCGCCGAGGACCCGGCCAAGGGGTACGACTACGTCTCCCGCTGCTTCTTCCCGAACGTCGGCATCGATGAGGATCCGGTGACGGGGAGTGCGCACACCGCCCTCGCGCCGCACTGGTCCGGGCGGCTGGGGAGGCCCGATCTCACGGGGCTCCAGGCTTCCCGCCGTACCGGACTCGTCCGCACCGCGCTGCGCGGCGACCGCGTCCTGCTGACCGGGCGCGCGGTCACGGTCATCGACGGCGAACTGCTCACGCCGTAGGCAGCCAGCCCACCTTGCCCGCGAGCAGCGCGTAGCCGACGAAGGCGCCGATGTCGAGCAGGGAGTGCGCGACCACCAGGGGACCGACCCGGCCCCATCGCCGGTACAGGCAGACGAAGACGACGCCCATCACCATGTTGCCGACGAAGCCGCCGATCCCCTGGTAGAGGTGGTACGAGCCGCGCAGGACGGAACTGGCCACCAGCGCCGTGCCGGCGGTCCAGCCCAACTGGTCAAGGCGGCGCAGCAGGTAGCCGACCACGATGACCTCTTCGAGGATCGCGTTCTGCATCGCGGAGAGGATCAGCACGGGGTACTTCCACCACACGTCCGGCAGCGCCTCCGGGACCACCGTGAGGTTGAAGCCGAGGCCGCGTGCGACCAGGTAGAAGGCGATTCCGGCGCTGCCGATCACCGAGGCGATCGCCGCGCCGCGCCCGAGGTCGGGCCAGGGGCGGGTGCGGTCGAAGCCGAGCGTGCGCAGGCTCGCGCCCTCACGGAGGAGGAGGTGGGCGACGAGGAGGACGGGGACGAGTGCCGTCGCGATACCGAAGAGCTGCCAGGCCAGATCCAGCCAGGGGCGGCCCGGCGCGGCCGACGCGTTGAGGGTCGCCGCCTGGTCCTTGAGGCCGCCCGGTTTGGTGACCGAGCCGACGAAGCTGATCAGCGCGGACACTCCGCTCGCACCGAGCGAGAGCCCCAGAACGAGCAGCGTCTCGTCCCTGAACATGCGTTGCGAGGGCCGCTCCAGTGGGTAAGCACCGGCCACCTGATCCGCCTCCACCTGCACTCCTGCCTCCAGTCGAGCAATCCCGCCGCCCCATGGGACGACCCAGCTTGCCCGATCAACCTGGAACAGGCACGACCGACCCCCGCTGCAGCGCCCCGTAAGGGGCGCGGGGCTGTGTCGATGTGCGGCTCCGCCGCGTGGGCGCGACCAGCCCAAACGGCGCCGCACCCGGCACCCCGCCGCACCCCCCACGGCGCCGCCCCGTCGGTCTCACCCCAGCGGCACCGGCTCCAATAACCCCACCGGCCAGGTGTGCACCGGATCGCCCTCGTTCATCAGCTCCGCATAACGCCGCGTCAGCGCCGCGAGCGCCGCATCCCTCGGCAGCCCCCGCTCCAGTGCCCGGTGGAACGTCGCCGCCTGCCAGGACGCCCCGTTGACCCGCCTGCGGCACCGCTCCTCGATCACGCCGAGATAGAAGTCCCGGTCGGCGGGGTCCACTCCCCACGCGTCCAGCCCGGCCTCCGCCAGCGGCAGCAGCTCGTCGCGGACCAGGGTGACCGCGTCCACCTCCGCCGTACCGCCGCCGTACCGCGCCCGCCTCGGCCAGACCAGCCGTGCGTCGATCCCGTACCGGCACGCCGCGTCGAAGTTCGCCTCGGCCGTGGCGAACGGCAGCCGGGTCCACACCGGGCGGGACTCCTCCGCGAGGGCGCGGACCAGGCCGTAGTAGAACGCCGCGTTGGCGACGACGTCGGTGACGGTGGGCCCGGCCGGCAGCACGCGGTTCTCGACGCGCAGGTGGGGGACGCCGTCGGCGATGCCGTAGACCGGCCGGTTCCAGCGGTACACGGTCCCGTTGTGCAGGACGAGTTCCGCGAGCTTCGGCACCCCGCCCTCGTCCAGCACGGCCAGCGGGTCCTCGTCGTCGCAGATCGGCAGCAGCGCCGGGAAGAAGCGCAGGTTCTCCTCGAAGAGCTCGTACGCCGAGCTGATCCAGCGTTCGCCGAACCAGGTGCGCGGCCGCACGCCCTGTGCCTGGAGCTCCGGCGGGCGGGTGTCGGTGGCCTGGAGGAACAGCGGGGGGCGGGACTCCCGCCACAGTTCGCGGCCGAAGAGGAACGGGGAGTTCGCGCCCACGGCGATCTGCGCGGCGACAGCCGCCTGCGCCGCGTTCCACACGTCGGCGAAGCGGGCCGGGGTGACCTGGAGGTGCAGTTGCACGGAGGTGCAGGCGGCCTCCGGGACGATCGACTTCGAGGTGCACACGAGATGCTCGACGCCCTCGATGTCGAGCAGGAAGTCCTCGCCGCGGGCGGCCACGATCTGGTCGTTCAGCAAGGTGTACCGGTCCACCTCGGAGAGGTTCGCGGAGACCAGGTCGTCCCGCTCGAGCGTGGGCAGGATCCCGGTCATCACGATCCCGGCGTCCACCTCGCCCGCCTTCCGGTCGGCGTAGGCCAGCGAGGTCCTGAGTTCCTCCGCGAGCCGGTCGAAAACCCGGCCGCCGAGCCGGTGTGGAGCTATGTTCACTTCCAGATTGAACATGGCGAGTTCTGTTTGGAAATCGCGGCTCGCGATACGTTCCAGAACCTGACCGTTCAACATTCTCGGCAAGCCGTCGGCACCGGCCAGATTCAATTCGATCTCGACGCCCATGAGGTTCTTGGGGCGATCGAACCGCTTCTCCACCAGCAGCCGCTCCAGCCCCGCCAGACAGTCGTGGAGCTTTTCGCGGTAGCGCCGGCGATCGGACAGGTCGTACCGGCCCGCCGCGACCTTCTCCCCCATCGAAGCGTCCCTCCTCGAATGGGCGGGCCGGGCTTCCGGCCGCCGGTGTCCCGAGTCCAGGTGGGATGATGCCCAGCGGAGGCGATCGATAACGTCGCGCGGGGCACCGGCACCCGCTACTCTGTTGGAATGTGTCCCGCGGCACATTCACGAGGCATGGAGCAGCACGCAACTTCGGGTTCCCCGTTCCCCTCGTGAAAAACGCCGACTACATCCGGCCTACCGCGACAGCCTCGAAATCCGAGGTCAGCGGGGTTCCGACGGGCAGGAAATCGGGAGGATTCCGCACGAATCCACGGCCGAATTGCACCTTGTTCTGATGTATGAAACGGCCCGGTGAAACACCACCTGAACAGGCGTCGTATAAACTCCGCGGACAAGGCAGAAGGCTGGCGCCCACGGTCCTGGTTCCTGCCGCCTGAGTGACGTGCGGCAGGCAACGCCCGCACCTCTCTTCACCGAACCGGGCCCCCGCCTCTCTGACCCCTGTGAGCTGACAGCGCCGTCCGCCCCCCGCCCTCGCGCCACCGCGCCTGTCGAATGAGAGGCGACCCACCATGCCGCTGCAAGTCCCTCCTGCCCCCGCGCCCGCACTGCGTTCCGTCCTCACCGCCCTCGGTTCCCCCACCGCGGTCCGCGAGGCCCGGACCCCGTCCCTGCGTACCGCCCAGGGACCCGCGACCCCCGAACTCCCGCTTCCCGTGCACGTGCTGGACCGGATCACCCCGGAGGGCGTGTCCGCCACCCGGCTGGCCGGCTGGCGCTTCCTGATCCGTTGCGGCGACCGGGCAGTGGCCGCGGCCGACACGATGCTCACCCCGGACGGCTGGGCCTTCTCACACTTCTTCGAGGGCCCCTACATCACCTCCACCGAGCGCGCCCTGCACCAGGCCGAGGTCCTGCAACAGACGTACCAGCCGCGCCTGTTGTCCCTGCCGGGCCTCTACATGCTCACCCTGTGGCTGCACGGCGACTGCACGGCGGACGGCGCCGAGGGACACCCGGCCGCCACCGACCTGCTCGTGCCGCTGGCACCCGCCCCGCCCGGTATCGCGTCCCACCGGCCGCACCTGGTCGCCGAGCTGCTCCCGGTGCTGACCGACAGGATCACCCCGGCCCCCCTGCTCATCACGCCCGCCTGACACCGTCGCCGCCGTACCCCGCCGCTACCGGTCGAGCGGCGGGGTACGCGCGCGTTCCGGGGGACGGGCGTATTTTTGTATGGCACAGCCCCGAGGTACCGGTGTCATGGTCCGAGGCACCGGATTCCGCTCGTACGAGCAATTCACTGCTCCTAAGAGCCGGAATAGCCCTCACGTCGCAATGGCCCGCCGTCCGGACTAGCCCCATCCGGCCATGTAAAACCATCCGAATCGGCAACCCGGCCGGGATGAACCGTCCGCGCGGGTGACGCGTCTCCAACCTGTGAGAAGCGGTGCAGCGAAATCCCTGCGGAGCAACGCCCGAAAGGCAACACTGGATTCCGACCGACTCATCAGTACGGGGGACCGACATGATCACGACCGAGCGAGAGACCCTATCCATGTGCCAGCACCAGCCGCCGTGTCCGACCGCCGAATCCGCCGACCGGGAGTCCGCCCGCCTCACGGCGCACCACCCGGAGCAGGGCTGGAGCCTGCTGTGCAACGGCGTTCTGCTCTTCGAGGACACCGGTGAGCTCCTGCCCGACGGCCAGATCATCGCGCCGCACCGCCCGCTCGGTGCCGGCCGCGTGGTGACCGCCGCCTGAGAGACCACCGCACCACCCCGGGCGGCCCCGCCGCTCCGCCCGGTGACCAGCAGGGGCCGGACGCACACACATGGTGCGCACCGGCCCCGACGTGCGTCCGGGGTTGGTCACCCCGTGTAGCCGAGCGCTGTGCGCAGCGCGAAGTAGGCCGGTTTGGGGGCGAGTTGCTCGTCCCAGGGCAGGGCCGCACCCTCACCGGGGAAGAACGCCGGGATCCACGAGTACTTGTCCGTGTAGTCCCAGACCGTGATGCCCACGCAGTGCCGGACCGCCAGGCAGGCCTTGGTCAGATCGGCGTACCAGGCGGCCTGCTCGGCCAGCTTCTCGTCGGTGGCCGGCAGTTGCATCCGTATGTCCACCTCGGTGAGCGCGGTGTCCAGGCCGAGGCGGGAGAAGCGGCGGAGGTTGTCCTCCAGAGTGGCCGGATAGCCGTACTGGAGGGCGAGGTGGGCCTGGAAGCCGATGCCGTCCAGCGGGACGCCTGCGGCCTTGAGCTGCTCGGCGAGCGCGTAGTAGGCGTCGCTCTTCGCGCCGAGGGCCTCGATGTTGTAGTCGTTGAGGTAGAGCTTCGCGTGCGGGTCGGCCTGGTGGGCCCAGCGCAGTGCGTCCGCGATGTAGCCGGGGCCGAGCGTCTTGTACCAGAGGGTCTCGCGGTAGCTGCCGTCCTCGTTGAAGGCTTCGTTGACGACGTCCCAGGAGTAGACCTTGCCCCGGTAGTGCCGTACCTCGGTCTGGATGTGCTTCTTCAGGACGGCCCGCAGTTCGTTGGCCGTCCAGTCGCGTGAGGTGAGCCAGTCGGGCAGCTGGCTGTGCCAGACCAGGGTGTGGGCGCGGACCTGCTGGTGGTTCCTGCGGGCCAGGTTCACGATCTGGTCGCCGTTGGTCCAGTCGAAGACGCCCTGCTGGGGCTCGGTGGCGTACCACTTCATGCCGTTGCCGGGCGTGATCATGTCGAACTCGGTGCCGAGCAGCTTCGTGTAGGCGGTGTCGGTGAGTTCGGGGTTGTCGGTGGCGCTGCCGAAGTAGCGGCCGTGGCGCTGGGCCAGTTCGGCGAGGGTGGGCTGCCGGTCGTGGGCCTGGGCGGCCGGGCCGGTGGCCACTCCGGCCGCCACGAGTACGGCCGCGAGGGCACCGGCGAGTCTGAGCCGGGTACGGGACATCGTGCGACTCCGATCAGTAGGGATGACCAGTCGGGACGACCAGTGGTGAATCAGCCCTTGGTGGCGCCGGCGGTGAGGCCGCCGACGAGCTGGCGCTCGGCGACCGAGTAGAAGGCCAGGGCGGGAACCATGGCGAGGACCAGGTAGGCGAAGACCCGGGCGGTGTCGGTGGCGTACTGGCCCTGGAACTGCTGCACACCGACCGGGATCGTCCACCACTTCGGATCGGTGAAGACCAGCAGCGGCAGGAAGAAGTTGTTCCAGCTGGTGACGACCGCGAGCACGGAGACCGTGCCGAGCGCGGGCCGGGCCATGGGCAGCAGGATCCGCCAGAAGAAGGCGAACGGCCCGCAGCCGTCGAGGGTGGCCGCCTCCTCCAGCTCGCCGGGGATCTCCCGGAAGAAGCCGCGCAGGATGATGATGGTCATCGGCAGCCCGAACGCGGCCTGCGGAAGGATCACACCCAGCGGGTTGTCCAGCAGGTTCATCGAGCGCAGCAGCAGGAAGAGGGGCAGGGCGGCCACCGCGAAGGGGAACATCAGGCCCATCGTGAACACGGTGAACAGGACTTCCCGCCCGCGGAACGCGAACCTCGCGAAGGAGAAGGCGGCGAGTGCCGACACCGCGACCACGAGCACCGTGGTGGCCACCGCGATCAGCGTGCTGTTGCCGACCAGCCGCCAGAACGCGCCGGAGCCGAGGATGCCGGTGTAGTTGGAGACGACCCAGGACTCGGGCAGCCCCACCGGGTTGCGGGACAGCTCGCCGGTCGTCTTGAACCCGGACAGCAGGGCGTACAGCAGGGGTACGACCATCAGCGTGCCGACCACGACGAGAATCAGGTGCAGCGGAAGTGTCCGTACGGTCTTGCGGCTGTCGCTCATGCGCCGTCCCCCCGCATGGTCGTGGTGGCGCCCGCCAGGTCACGGCGGAGCACGAACCGCTGGTAGGCGAGGGCGAAGACGAGGCTGACGGCGAACATGGCCACGCTGATCGCGCTCGCGTAGCCGACCTGGTAGCGCTTGAAGCCGTACTGGAACATGGTCACGGCCATGGTCTCCGAGTGGTGGTCGGGGCCGCCCGCGGTGACCACCCACACCAGGTCGAAGAGCTGGATGGAGCCGATCACCGACAGGAAGACGCTGATGCGCAGGGTGGGCGCGAGCAGTGGCAGGGTGACGTGCCGGAAGCGCTGCCAGGGCGAGGCGCCGTCGACGGTCGCGGCCTCCGTCAACTCGGCCGGGATGGACTGGAGTCCGGCCAGGTAGAGCATCATGTGGAAGCCGAAGTACTTCCAGGTCATGACCAGGAAGAGGGTGGCCATGACGGTGGAGGGGTCCGAGAACCACTTCCCGCCGAGCGCGCCGAGGCCGATGTCGCTCAGAAGGTGGTCGGCGAGACCGTCGCCGGGCGCGAAGATCATGCCGAACAGGACGCCGGTGATCGCCTCGGAGAGCACGTACGGCGCGAAGAACAGCATCCGGTAGACGGCCCGGCCGCGGATGCGCTGGTTGAGCAGGACCGCCATGGCGAGCGCGAACGGCAGTTGCAGCGCCAGCGACAGCAGGACCAGGAGCAGGCAGCGCCACAGGTCGCCGAGGAAGACGTCGTCCTGGAAGAGCCGGGTGAAGTTGTCGGCGCCGGTGTAGTCGGAGGGCATGCCGAAGCCGCCCCAGCGGAAGAACGAGGCGTACAGCGCGAACAGGATCGGCAGCAGGACGAGGACGCCGAACAGGACGAGGGCGGGCAGCTGGAAGCCCATCGCGGTGAGCCAGTGCAGCAGCCGGCGCCTGGTGCGCGCCCGGCCCGCGGGCGGGAGCGGCTGCGGCGCGGCGTCCGGGCCCGACCTTGTGCCGGGCAGGTAGGTCGAGGTCATCGGGCGGCCTACTGCTCTTCCTTCGCGGTCTTGGTGATCGCCTGGGTGACGTCCTCGGGCGACTTGGACCCGGCGATCAGCCCGGCGACGCTGTCGTTGACCTGCTGGCCGACGGCGGGCGCGTACGCCTGGTCGAGGTAGAGCTGGAATCCGGTGGCGGCCTTCAACTGGGCCTGTACGAGCTTGAGGTTGGTGTCGGTCAGGGCGCTCTCGGCGGCCGGCAGGACGGGCAGCACACCGGTCTTCTTCACCAGTTCCACGTCGGTGGTCTCGGAGGCGAAGAACTGCAGGAAGTCGACGGCGGCCTGCGGGGCGTCGGCGCGCAGCGCGTGTCCGCCGCCGCCTCCGAAGACCTCGGTGACGGTGCCCTTGCCGCCCTCGACGGCCGGGAACGGGAAGAAGCCGAGGTCGGCGCCGATGCCCTTCCCGGCGTCGGCCTCGACGCTCGGGGCCCACTGGCCCATCAGCTCCATCGCGGCCTTGGCGTTGCCGACGGTGGCGGCCTGGCCGGTCGGGGTGGAGTAGGCGGCGCCCAGGAACCCCTTCTGGAAGGGCTGGAGGGCGACGAGGTCCTTCAGGTGCTGTCCGGCCTCGACGAACCCGGCACCGGTGAAGTCCTTGTCGTCGTTCGCCTTCTTGAGGGCGTCGATCCCGGCGGTGCGCATCGCGAGGTAGGCCCAGTAGTACATGCCGGTCCAGCTCTCCTTGCCGGCCAGGGCGAGCGGGGTGACACCGGCGGTCTTCAGCTTCTTCACGGCGTCGAGGAAGCCGCTCCAGGTGGCCGGGGGCGTGCTGATGCCGGCCTTCTTGAAGAGCGCCTTGTTGTACCAGAAGCCGATCATGCCGATGTCGAACGGGATGCCGTACGTCTTGCCGTCCAGGAGGTACGGCTGCTTGGCGACCGAGAGCAGGCCTTCGGCCCAGGACTTGGTGGGGTCGGTGAGGTCCTTGACGAGACCGGCGTCGACCTGCTGCTGGAGGACGCCGCCGCCCCAGGTGTGGAAGATGTCGGGGAGCTTCCCGGAGGCGGTCAGGGCCGTCATCTTCGTCTTGTAGGCGTCGTTCTCCAGCTGGACGATCTTTATCTTGACCTTGGGGTTCTGCGCCTCGAACTTCTTGGCGAGAGCCGCCCAGACGCCCTTCGCCGGGTTGGTCGTGGAGATGTTCCACCACTCGATGGTGGTCGTTCCCCCCGACGACCCCGAGTCCGAGCCGCCGCAGCCGCTGAGGGCGGTCATGCCCAGACCGGCGGCCGCGGTGGCCGCCAGGAAACCGCGACGGGACAGTGCCGGGTCGCCCATGATGCGCTCCTTGGGGTACGGGACGACCGACGCCGTCCTGGTTCGGTGGTGCTCTGGGGCCGCCGTTTTCGAAACATTCGGTATTTTCACCGAACGTTCCGAACGGCGACTCTAGAAAGGCGCATCAGGAGCGTCAAGGTGTCGCGCATCAGCTCATCGGCATGTATGCGAACCAGTCGAAGGCGGCCCGCCCTTCGGTGACGTACATGCCGATCACCCGGCCGGTGAACCCGCCTGCCACCTCGGTGGAGAGATACCGGCCGTCGAGTTCGGCCAGCCGAACGACACCGTCGGACGTTTCGATCGAAAGGGTCACGGCATCGGGCCCGGCGGGACGGACGCCGGTCCCGTCGTCCTGCCCTGGAGCGGTGGCGGTGGGCGGCGGCACCCGGGTGGTACGGATCTCCACCACGAGGGTCAACGGGCCCGGCGGCACCGCGCGTTCGGCGAGCCGCTGCCGCAGGGGCCCGATCCGTGCGACCGCGCTCACCACTCCCCCGCCCACCTCCAGGTCGTAGTGGTGGGCCTCGTCGATACGGACCGTCAGACCCGCGCGGCCCGGGGCCGGGTCGAGCAGTGCGGCGGCCCGGCAGTCGGCATGCTGCTGACGCCGGCCGATGAATGTGTGCCCGGGGCGGTCGAGGCTGTCCCCGGTGGCCGTGAGCGTCAGCCAGCCGGGCCGTTCGGCAAGCGACCAGGACCCGTCCGGCCGGCTGCGCGGGGAGATCCAGTGCGCCGCGAGGGCGGGGGCCGTGAAGTCGTCGCGTACGGGCGGCTGTTCGAGCGGGTGCCAGGCGGCCGGTGCCTCCTCCCGCTCCCGCACCCGGCCCATGCGCGGCCAGCCGTCCACCCACGTCACCGGGGCCAGGAAGGTCTCCCGGCCGAGCACGTGGAACTCGGGGAACCAGCCGCGCGGCCGGGTGCCGAGCAGCACCGCCCACCAGCTGCCGTCGGCCGCCCGGACGAGGTCGGCGTGCCCGGTGCACTGGACCGGTTCCCGGGTGCCCCGGTGCGAGAGCAGCGGATTGCCGGGCGCGGGCTCCCAGGGCCCGCGCGGCGAACGGGCGCGGGCCACGGACACCCCGTGCCCGAGTGCGGTGCCGCCCTCGGCGACCAGCAGGTACCACCACTCCCCGACCCGGTGGAGGTGCGGCGCCTCGGGGTCACGCAGCCCGGTCCCGGACCACATCGGCAGCGGCCCCTCCAGCACCTTCCCGGTCCGGGTGTCGATCCGGGCGACGGCGACCCCCGCCACGGCACACCAGCAGTCGCCGTTCTCGTCCCAGGCGAGGTCGGGGTCGATGCCGGGGACGTCGATCCACACCGGGTCGGACCAGGGCCCCTCGGGCCGCTCGGCGGTGACGAGGAGGTTGCCCCCGCCGCTGACATTGGTCGTGATGACGTGGAAGAGCCCGTCGTGGTGCCGGATCGTCGGGGCGTACACACCGCCCGAGGCCGGCGTGTCGTCCGGCAGCGTCAACTGGCCGGGCCGGTCGAGGACGTTGCCGAGCTGCCGCCAGTGCACCAGGTCCCGGCTGTGGAAGAGCGGGACGCCGGGGAAGTACTCGAAGCTGGAACAGACGAGGTAGTAGTCCTCCCCGACCCGGCACACGCTCGGGTCGGGGTGGAAGCCGGGGATGACCGGGTTGCCGTAGGTGCGCATGTGTGTGCCCCTCCCCAGGCCGTGCCGAAAGTTTCGGCGCGGTCGGCGAACATTACGGGGCGCACTGTAGGAGGCGGCCCGGGGCCCGACAAGGCAGCCGTCACAGCTTCAACCGGTAGGGCAGCAGGCACACCACGACGTCGGTGCGGGCCCGCAGGACGGTGGCGAGCAGCAGTCCGCGCTGGTTCTGGAGGATCTCGTAGCGCCGGTGCCTCGGCTCCACCTCGGGGATGAGGACGGCGACCTGGCGGCCGTCCGCCGCGGCCTGTTGCACGTACTCGACGACCGGCTGCACCAGCGAGCGGTGCGGGCTGTCGACGATGTCGAGGCGCACACCGGGGTTCCAGCGCTCCCAGGCCTCCTCCAGCGCCCGGGACCTGGCCGGGTCGCCGTGCACCGCGACCGCGACCACCTCGTCGCCGAGGGCGAGGGCGGCGCCGAGGGCGTGCCGGGCGAGCTTGCTGACCTCGCCGATCGGCACGATCACCAGGCTGGCGGTACGCCGGACCGGCGGTTCCGGGATGCGGCCGAGGCCCAGCTCCTCGCCCACCTCGGTGTAGTAGCGCTGGATGCGGGCGAACAGCAGCATCATCAGGGGTACGGCGAGCACGACCACCCAGGCGCCGGAGAGGAACTTGGTGAACAGCAGGATGACGCCGGCCAGGGTGGTGAGCACGGCGCCGGTGCCGTTGATGAAGGCGCGGCGTTTCCAGCCTGCCGGGCGCCCGGTCGCCCAGTGCCGGACCAGGCCGGCCTGGCTGAGGGTGAAGCCGATGAAGACGCCGATGGCGAAGAGCGGGAGCAGCCGGTGGGTGTCGGCGTCGGTGGCCAGCAGGAGCAGTGCGGCGAGCAGGGCGAGGGCGACCACGCCGTAGCGGTAGACCGGGCGTTCGGCACGCAGGCCGAAGAGGTGGGGCAGCCGGTGGTCGCGGGCGAGCAGGCTCATCAGCACCGGCAGTCCGCCGAAGCTGGTGTTGGCGGCCAGACCGAGGACGAGGGTGACGAGGAGGTTGGTGGCGTAGTAGGGCCAGCCGGTGCCGTAGGCGCCCGCGGTGAGCTGGGCGAGGACGGTCACCCCGCCGCGCGGGGCGACACGGTCGCGGTGGATGAGGACGGCCAGGCCGATCAGCATGGTCCCGAGCAGCGCGCCGAGCATCAGCTCGGTGCGCTGGGCGCGCTTGACGCTGGGGGTGCGGAAGGTCGGTACGGCGTTGGCGATGGCCTCGACACCGGTCAGGGCCGAGCAGCCGGACGAGAACGCCTTGAGGACCACCAGCGCGGTCAGCGCCTCGGTCGCGTGCACGGGCTGGGCGGTGCCGACGACGGCGACCGGGTGCGAGCGCAGCAGGCCGAGCAGGATCACGCCGAGGATCGCCACGATGAACAGGAGGGTCGGCAGCATCAGCACCCGGGCGCTCTCGGTGACGCCGCGCAGGTTGACGGCCGTCAGCAGGGCCAGGCCGACCAGGCAGACGACCAGCTTGTCGTGGGCGAGGGCCGGGAAGGCGGAGACGAGCGCGTCGGCGCCCGCGGCGAGACTCACGGCGACGGTGAGCACGTAGTCGACGACCAGGCTGGCGGCGGCCAGCAGGCTCGCGGTGGCGCCGAGGTCCGCCTTGGCGACGGCGTAGGCGCCACCGCCGTCCGGGTGTACGGCGATGACCTGGCCGTACGACACGACGAGCGCGGCGAGCAGGAAGGCGATCGCGAGGGTGATGGGCAGGGTCGCGGTGAGCGCGCCGGTACCGGCGACCACCAGGGCCAGCACGATCGCCTCGGGTCCGTACGCCACCGAGCTGAGCGCGTCCAGGGAGAGCGCGGCCAACCCTTCCAGGCTGGTCAGGCGGTGTTTGTCGCCCTCGCCCGGGCGCAGCGGAACCTTCGGTCTCAGTTCACGGCGTGCCAGGCCATACGCCATCGGTACCTCATCACGGCCGGTGGGACGGTCGGCAACAGTGTCCTCTGTGCCGTGTCCGTGCGCCCGTGGGCTGCCGCTCGTCCGACGGTGAGCCGGCGGCGCGGCCCGGTCAGAGCCCGACGTCCCGGCGGCGGATGTCGTCCAGGGACTCGCGCCGGACCAGCAGGCGGGCGTGGCCGTCGCGGACGGCGGTGACCGGCGGGCGGCCGACCAGGTTGTAGCCGGAGGCCATGGAGAGGTGGTAGGCGCCGGCCACCGGAACCGCGAGCAGGTCGCCGGGGCGCAGGTCGGAGGGAAGTTCGACGTCGGCGGCCAGGACGTCGCCCGCCTCGCAGTGCCGGCCGACGACGGTCACCGGGGCCGACGGCCCGCCGCTCGCGCGGCCGATGAGCCGGGGCGCGTAGCGGACGCCGTACAGCGCGGGCCGCGGGTTGTCGCTCATGCCGCCGTCGACGGCGACGAAGGTGTGGTCGCCGGTCCTCTTGACGGCGAGGACGCGGTACACGGCGATCCCTGCCGGGCCCACGATGGCCCGCCCCGGTTCGATGATCAGGCGGGGCACCGGCAGTCCGGCCGCCGCGCAGGCGTCGGACAGTTCGGCGCGCACCCTGCGGGCCAGGGCGGTGAGGTCGAGGGCCGCCTCGCCGGGGCGGTAGGCGATGCCGTGGCCGCCGCCCAGGTCCAGCTCGGGTAGCACCAGTCCGTGCTGTTCGTGCAGCCGGGCCATGAGCCCGACCACCCGGCGCACGGCGGCGAGGTACGGCTTGACGCTGGTGATCTGGGAGCC